>JADZBR010000368.1 GCA_020852035.1 Caulobacteraceae bacterium | reverse complement strand
GGACCCAGGCTTTTTTGGTTCAAACCGGAAACGCCGAGGCCCTTCGATAAAACACCTGGGTCCCCGCTTTCGCGGGGATGAGCGGATGTTGACTAGCCTCGACCCTTCCCGCCCCGAAGGCGCGATTTCTTGATCAGGCCTTCGTACTGGTGCTGCAAGAGGTGCGACTGGATCTGCGCCACCGTGTCCATGGTCACCGAGACCACGATCAAGATCGAGGTCCCGCCCAGGTAGAAGGGCGCGTTGTAGAAGCCGATCAGCGCTTCCGGCAGCAGGCAGACGGCGGTGATGTAGGCGGCCCCGATCACCGTCAGGCGGGTCAGCACATAGTCCAGGTACTCGGCCGTCCGCTTGCCCGGCCGGATGCCCGGCAGGTTGCCGACGTACTTGCGCAGGTTCTCGGCCGTCTCGTCCGGATTGAACACGATCGAGGTGTAGAAGAAGGTGAAGAAGATGATCAGCCCGCCGTAGAACACCATGAACAGCGGCTGGCCGTGCTGCAGCGAGCCGACCACCGTCGGCAGCCATTGGGCCCACTCCGGCAGGTTGGCGGTGGCCAGGAAGCCCATCACCGTCGCCGGCAGGAGCAGCAGGGACGAGGCGAAGATCGGCGGGATCACCCCGGAAGTGTTGACCTTCAGCGGCAGGAACGATGTGTCGCCGCCGAACATCCGGTTGCCCATCTGGCGCTTGGGATAGACGATCAGGAGGCGCCGCTGGGCGCGTTCCATGAAGACGATGGCGACCACCACGGCGATGGCGATGGCCATGATCAGGAACATCGCCACCGGCGAGAGCGCACCCGTGCGGGTCATCGAGAACATCTGCCAGATGCCGCGCGGCAGCACGGCCACGATGCCGGCGAAGATGATCAGGGAAACACCGTTGCCGACGCCGCGGGCGGTGATCTGCTCGCCCAGCCACATCAGGAACATGGTGCCGCCGGTCAGGGTGACGACCGTCGACAGTACGAAGAAGGCGCCCGGGTTGTCCACCAGGCCCTGGCTGTTCTGCAGGCCGACGGCGATGCCGAAGGACTGGAAGACCGCCAGCACCACGGTGAGGTAGCGGGTGTACTGGTTGAGCTGCTTGCGCCCCGCCTCGCCGCCTTCCTTCTTCAGCTTCTCCCACGGCGGATAGATCGTGCCCATCAGCTGCACGATGATCGAGGCCGAGATGTAGGGCATGACGTTGAGCGCGAAGATCGCCATCCGCTCGACGGCGCCGCCCGAGAACATGTTGAACATCCCCAGGATGCCCTGCGCCTGGCCGTTGAAGGCCTGCTGGAAGGCCGCCGGGTCGATGCCCGGGATCGGGATGTAGGTGCCCAGCCGGTAGACGACCATCGCGATGATGGTGAACCAGATGCGCTTGTGGAGCTCCGTCGCCTTCTGGAAGGCGCCGAAGTTCATGTTCGCTGCGAGCTGTTCGGCGGCCGAAGCCATTTAGATCCCCACGACGTCTGCGCGGTCACACATAGGGAGCGTTTCCGTCCCTGTCATCGCAATCAACTCCCGCTCATTCCCGCGAAAGCGGGAACCCAGGTGTTTCATCGAAGGGCGCGGGCCGAACAGAAAAAGCCTGGGTCCCCGCTTTCGCGGGGATGATCGGATTTAGGGTTAGCCTTCGGCCTTCTCGGCCTTTTCCGGACGGGTGGCGGTGAGCTTGCCGCCGGCCGCTTCCACGGCCTTACGGGCGCCCTCGGTCGCCGACCAGACGGTGATGTCGAGCTTCGACTTCAGCTCGCCCTTGCCGAGCAGCTTCACGCCGTCCTTCTTGCGGCGGATCACGCCGGCGGCCAGCAGCACGTCGGCGTCGATGGCCTTCTTGGCGTCGAGCTTGCCGGCGGCGATCGCCTGCTCGATGCGCCACAGGTTCACTTCCGCGAACTCCTTGGCGAAGGGGTTGTTGAAGCCGCGCTTGGGCATGCGCATGTGCAGCGGCATCTGGCCGCCTTCGAAGCCGGCGATGGCCACGCCCGAACGGGATTTCTGGCCCTTCACGCCGCGACCGGCGGTCTTGCCCTTGCCCGAACCCGGGCCGCGGCCGACGCGCATGCGGCCCTTGACGGACCCTTCACGCGGCGAAAGTTCGTTGAGTTTGGTCATCTGCCTCTCCTTGGAGATCTGGCGCCAGGCCGGCGGCCTGACTCGGCGTTGTGAGTTGGGTCGGAGGCGGAGCCCTTAGGACTCCACCACCTCCACCATGTGGTGAACCTTGGCGATCATGCCGCGCACCGCCGGAGTGTCCTCCAGGGTGGCCACGCGGCCGACGCGGTTCAGCTTCAGACCCGCGAGCGTGGCGCGCTGGATCTTGTTGCGACGGATCGGGCTGCCCGTCTGACGGATGGTGACGGTAGCCATGATCAGCCCTCCAGAGCTTCCGGCGAGGTGACGCCGTCGGCGCGGCGGCCGATCACGTCGGCGACCTTCTTGCCGCGCTTGGCGGCGATCTGACGCGGCGAGGACTGAACCTTCAGCGCCTCGATGGTCGCGCGCACCATGTTGTAGGGGTTGGAGGAGCCGGTCGACTTGCCGACGACGTCCTGCACCCCCAGGGTTTCCAGAACCGCGCGCATCGGGCCGCCGGCGATGACGCCGGTGCCGGCCGGAGCGGCGCGGACGATGATCTTGCCCGCGCCCCAGCGGCCCGCGCCGTCGTGGTGCAGGGTGCGGCCTTCGCGAAGCGGCACGCGGATCATCGACTTCTTGGCTTCCTCGGTCGCCTTGCGGATGGCTTCCGGCACTTCACGCGCCTTGCCATGACCGAAGCCCACGCGGCCCTTCTGGTCGCCCACTACCATCAGGGCGGCGAACGAGAAGCGGCGGCCGCCCTTCACGGTGGCGGCGACGCGGTTGATGTGG
>JADZBR010000367.1 GCA_020852035.1 Caulobacteraceae bacterium | reverse complement strand
GTGCTGATGAGCGTGAGCGGGTCGTTCTCCAGGGAGTGGGCGCCGAAGTTCGGCGCCGCCGGCCCGCTCGTGATCGACAACTCCTCGGCCTGGCGGATGGACCCCGACGTGCCGCTGATCGTGCCGGAGGTGAACCCGGACGACGTCAGCTACGCGAACCGGAAGAACATCATCGCCAACCCCAACTGCTCCACCGCCCAGCTGGTGGTGGCGCTCAAGCCCCTGCACGAGGCGGCGAAGATCAAGCGGGTGGTGGTCTCGACCTACCAGTCGGTGTCCGGCGCCGGCAAGGAAGGCATGGACGAGCTCTGGGACCAGACCAAGGGCGTCTTCGTGCTGGGTCCGCCGGAGCCCAAGAAGTTCCCCAAGCAGATCGCCTTCAACGTCATCCCCTTCATCGGCGCCTTCAACGAGGACGGCTACACCGACGAGGAGGCCAAGATGTGGAACGAGACCCACAAGATGATCGACCCGGCGATCAAGCTGACGGTCACCTGCGTGCGCGTGCCGGTGATGGTGGGGCACTCCGAAGCGGTGAACATCGAGTTCCACGAGGCGCTGGACGAAGACGAGGCGCGCGACATCCTGCGCGACGCGCCGGGCGTCAACGTGATCGATAAGCGCGATAGCACCGGCTACATCACGCCCAAGGAAGCCCAGGGCGAGTTCCCGGTCTTCGTCAGCCGCATCCGCAACGACCCGACGGTCGAGCATGGCCTGAACCTCTGGGTGGTGGCCGACAACCTGCGCAAGGGCGCCGCGCTCAACGCCGTGCAGATCGCCGAGCTGCTCGCCGAGCGCGGCCTGATCCGCCAGACGGCGATCGCTTAAGGCATGCCCCCCGCGTCCGCGCCCGGTGGGGAAGCCCGCCAGGCGCTGGCGGCGGGCCTCTCCTGCTACCTCATCTGGGGCTTCGTGCCCCTGGTCTTCCAGGCCATCGGCCGCCTCGGCGCCGGCCCGTGGGAGATCCTCGCCCACCGTACGATCTGGGCGATCCCCTTCGCCTTCCTCCTGGTGCTGGCGGCCCGGCAGGGCGGCCAGTTGCGCGCGGTGCTGGCCAGCCCGCGCACGCTCAGCTGGCTGGCGCTCTCGGCCCTGCTGGTCGGGATCAACTGGGTGGTGTTCATCTTCGCGGTGAACTCCGGGCGCCTGCTGGAGACCAGCCTCGGCTACTACATCAACCCGCTCTTCAACATGGCGGCCGGCGCCCTCCTCTTCCGCGAACGGCTGGACCGCGTCGGCCTGATCGCCATCGCCCTGGCGGCGACGGGCGTGGCGGTCCAGGGCGCGGCGCTCGGGCATGTCCCCTATGTCTCGCTTGTCCTCGCCATCAGCTTCGGCATGTACGGCGTGGTCCGCAAGCAGGTGGCCGCGGACGCCCAGACGGGCCTCTTCGTCGAATGCCTGATCCTCGGCCTGCCGGGCCTGGCGTTCGTAGTCTGGCTGCAAAACCAGGGCGGGGGACACTTCGACGACGGCGCCGCGGCCACGGCCTGGCTGATCGCCGCCGGCCCGGTCACCGCCCTGCCGCTGGTTCTGTTCGCCTGGGCGGCGCGGCGGATGCCGCTGTCGGCGATGGGCTTTTTGCAGTTCATCGCCCCGACCATCAGCTTCATGATCGGCCTGGCGCAGGGCGAGCCGTTCACGGCGCTGCGCGCCTGGTCGTTCGGCTTCATCTGGGCGGGGGCGGCGACCTTCGCCTACGGCGCCTGGCGCGCCGCGCGGCGGGTTCAGCCAGCCGCCGCATAGGCCGCCTCGATCAGCCGGCGCGGACGCTCGTCGCCGACCAGGGCGGTCCCCTGCTTGTTCATCACATAGGCCCCCGACCAGCGCCGCTCCGGATCGGCGAAGGCGCAGGAGCCGCCCCAGCCGGAGTGGCCCACCGTCGCCGCGCCCGGACCCCAGGCGTGCAGCGGCGCGTTGCGCATCAGCCCGGCCGCCCAGCTCATCTCGTAGGGCAGGACGAGATCCTGGCCGCGGATGCGCTCGCGCACGCAGGCGGCCACCGTCTCGGGCGTCAGCACCAGCCGCCCGTCCAGCTCGCCCTCGCAGGCGAAGACCGCCATCAGCCGCGCCAGCGCCTCGGCCGTGCCGTAGCCGTTGGTCGAGGGGATCGGCGCGGTGCGCGCCACCCCCGCCCCGCCGCCGGCCGGCGAGGACCAGGGCTTCAGGAAGGCGACCTCTGTGGCCTCGTTGATCTGGCCGAACTGCGGGAAGGCGGTGGGGCGTTGCAGGTCGGCGGCGCGGGGACGGTCCTCCGGCCGCATGCCGATGGCGAAGTCGAGGCCGAAGGGCCTGGCGAAATCCTCCTCGAACGCCCGGGCCATGATCCGCCCGTCGACGCGGCGGAAGATCTCGCCGGCCAGGAAACCGTAGGTCACCGGGTGGTAGCCGCTGGCGGTCCCCGGCGGCCACAGCGGCGTCATGGCGGCCAGGCGTGCGCAGACGCCGTCCCAGTCGAACCAGTCGTCGGGCTTCATCTCGTCGCGGAAGCCGGAGAGCCCGGCCTGGTGCGACATCGTCTGCTCGACGGTGATCGCGCCCTTGCCGGCCTGGGCGAACTCGGGCCAGACCTCGGCCACCGGCTGGTCGTAGGAAAGCCGCCCGTCGTCCACCAGCCGCGCGACCAGCAGGGCCGCCACCGCCTTGGTGGTGGAGAAGACCTGGGTCACCGTCCGCTCGTCGAACGGCTTTTCCCGCGCCCGATCGGCCGCGCCGGCCCAGATGTCGAGCACCACCTCGCCGTTCTCGCAGAGGGTGAAGCGCGCGCCGATCTCCTCGCCGGCGGCGAAATTGGCGGCGAAGGCGTCCTTCACCCCGGCGAAGGCGGGCGGGCAGGCGCCGTGGATTTCGATGTCGCTCATGGTCATCCGACTAGCACGCTCAGCCCTGGAACAGGGAGGCCGTGGCGTTGATCGAGAGCGCCAGGATCACCGTGTTGAACACGAAGGCGACGATCCCGTGCCAGGTCGCCAGCCGCCGCACGGCCGGGGAGGCGATCTGCACGTCGGCGGTCTGGTTGGCGACGCCGATGACGAAGGCGAAATGCACGAAATCCCAGTAGCCGGGGTTCTCCTCGCCGCCGGGGAACAAGAGCCCGCCGCGCCGCCCCCCGCCCTGGTCCGGCATGTAGTAGTCGTGAGCGTAGTGGGTGGCGAAGGTCGTGTGGATGAAGGTCCAGGAAAGGGCCAGGGTGACGGCCACCACCGCCAGCCGCGCGCCGGCGTCGCGGGCGAAGGGCTCGGCCGGGGTGATCAGCTCGGCGGCCACCGAGGCGATCGAGGCCAGGGCGCCCAGCACGCAGGCCAGGAGCACCACCGTGCGGCCCTGATCGAGCTCGGCCGCCCGGCGGCTCAGCACCTCGCCGCCCTGCGCCCGCCACATCTGCGCGAAAGCGATCGCCAGATAGACCAGCACCGCCCCGTCCCAGGCGAAGACGATGCGGTTGGGCCAGCTCCACGCCGCCGGCTGCAGCGCCAGAGCCCCCGCCAGCACGACGAGCGCGGCGAGGAGGCCGGGACGCCTGACGAGCGGGGAGAGGAGCTTCATGGGACGAAGCATATGCGCCCTTCTCCCCTTGCGGGAGAAGGTGTCGCCGTCAGGCGACGGATGAGGGGTCTCTCAGAACCCGCCGTCCGCGGCCGATCGACCCGCTTCGCCACGTCGATGGTCTTCGACCCCTCATCCGGCCCTTCGGGGAAGGTCTTCTCCCGCAAGGGGAGAAGGGATCCTAATACCGATAATGCTCCGGCTTGAACGGGCCCTGCGGCGTCACGCCGATGTAGGCGGCCTGCTCGGCGTTGAGCACGGTCAGCTTCGCGCCGAGCTTTTCGAGGTGCAGCATGGCCACCTTCTCGTCGAGGTGCTTGGGCAGGGTGTAGACCTGCTTCTGATACTGGCTCCCGCGGGTCCAGAGCTCGATCTGCGCCAGGGTCTGGTTGGTGAAGGAAGCGCTCATCACGAAGCTCGGGTGGCCGGTGGCGTTGCCGAGGTTCACCAGGCGGCCTTCGGAGAGCACGATGATCTTCTTGCCGTCCGGGAACTCCACGTGGTGGACCTGCGGCTTGATCTCGTCCCACTTGAAGTTGCGCAGGCCGGCGATCTGGATCTCGGAATCGAAGTGGCCGATGTTGCAGACGATGGCGTTGTTCTTCATCGCCCGCATGTGGTCGACGGTCAGAACGTCCTTGTTGCCGGTGGCGGTAACGAAGATGTCGGCCTTGTCGGCCACGTCCTCGACGGTCTGGACCTCATAGCCTTCCATCGCCGCTTGCAGCGCGCAGATCGGATCGATTTCGGTGACCATCACGCGTGCGCCGC
>JADZBR010000366.1 GCA_020852035.1 Caulobacteraceae bacterium | reverse complement strand
TGGAGACCGAGCGGCTGAACCTGGAGCTGCGCGGCAAGCCCAAGAAGCTGCGCCTGATCCGCCTGCGCGCGCCGATCACCGTCAAGGGCCCGCTGCGCGCGCCGCAGGTCGGTGTCGAGGCCGGCGGTGCGATCGCCCAGGGCGCGGCCGGCCTGGGCATAGGCGCCCTGCTCGCGCCGCTCGCCGCGGTGCTCCCCTTCGTCGATCCCGGCCTGGCCAGGGACGCCAACTGCGCGGCCATGCTGGCCGAAGGGATGGCCGAGGGCGCGCCGGTGCGGGCGGCGGCGCGCTAGCCCAATCCTCCCCCGCTTTGCGGGGGAGGATTTGATCTTTACGTTCGCCGCAAAACGAGGAGGGACCCCCATGCGATTGACCAAGCCCCGCATCGCGCCGCTGGCCGACGCCGAACTCGACGCCGACCAGAAGGAGGTGCTGGCGCCGATGATCGAGCAGGGGCGGGTGCTCAACATCTTCCGCACCCTGGCGCGCAAGCCCAAGGCGGCGAAGGGCTTCCTGGCCTGGGGCAACTACATCCTGTCGCGCCGCAACAGCCTGCCGGCCCGCGAGCGCGAGATCGTCATCCTGCGCATCGGCTACCTCTGCAAGTCCGGCTACGAGTGGACCCAGCATGTGCCGATCGGCATCCGCGCCGGGCTGACCGAGCAAGAGGCGGAGCGCATCAAGGGCGGGGCCGCCGCGCCCGGCTGGAGCGCGGCGGATGCTGCGCTGCTTAGGGCCACCGATGAGCTGCACCACGACCAGTTCATCACCGACGCGACCTGGGCCGGGCTGCTCAAGCACTTCGACGAGGGCCAGGGCATGGACCTTGTCTTCACCGCCGGCCAGTACACCCAGGTCTCAATGATGCTGAACACCTTCGGCGTGCAGCTCGACGCCGGCCAGACCCTCGATCCCGACCTGAAGGGCTTTTAGATGGCCGGCCGCCTCGAAGGGAAAGCCGCCATCGTCGTCGGCGCCGGCCAGACGCCGGGCGAGACCATCGGCAACGGCCGCGCCATCGCCGTCCGCTTCGCCCGCGAGGGCGCGCGGGTGCTTTGCGTCGACCGCGACGGCGCGCGGGCCGAGGAGACCGCCGCGATGATCGCCGGCGAGGGCGGCGAGGCCGCCGCCTTCCAGGCCGACATCACCAGGGCCGCCGAGGCCGCGGCCCTGGTGACGGCCGGCGTCGAGCGGTTCGGGGCGCTGGACATTCTGGTCAACAATGTCGGCATCGGCGGGCGTGACGGGCCGGCGCACCGGCTGGAGGAAGAAGCGCTCGACCGCATCTGGTCGGTGAATCTCAAGGGCATGTGGCTGACCACCAAGGCCGCCCTGCCGGTGATGCGCCAGGCGGGCGGCGGAGCGATCGTCAACGTCTCATCCCTGGCCTCGATCGCCGGGGCGACCCAACTGGCCTACGAGGTCTCCAAGGCGGCGGTGAACCGGCTGACGACGCACGTCGCCTCCGGCAACGCCAAGGCCGGGGTGCGCTGCAACGCCATCCTGATGGGCTTCCTCGACACGCCGATGGCCATCGAAGGCATCGCCCGCGCTTCAGGCCGGCCAACCGCCGAGGTCCGCGCCCAGCGCGACGGCATGGTGCCGCTGAAGGGCAAGATGGGCACGGCCTGGGACACCGCGAACGCGGCCCTGTTCCTGGCCTCCGACGAGGCGGCCTTCGTCACCGGCGTGCTGCTGCCGCTGGACGGGGGCATGTCGACGCGGGTGGGATAGAACCGAAATCCTCCCCCGCAGGCGGGGGAGGATTTAGAACGCCCTACTTCTCCGATTCCTTGCGCAGCCACGCCACCCAGGCGTCCTCGCGGGATTGCTCGGCCTTGCGCAGCGCGTCCTCGGCCTCGCGCACGGCCGCGTCGTGCTTGCGCCATTCGGAGACGCCGCTTTCGCGGGCGGCGCGGGCGGCCTCCAGGGTCGGGAAGCGGGCGAGGACGGCGCGGTTGGAATAGCTGACCTGCGGCCCCTGGGTTTCGCGGTCGGGATAGAGTCCGGTGATCGAATCCCCGCTTTCGGACTCGATGAGGAACACGTCGGCCCAGCCGGCGTGGTGACGCATCAGGGCCCAGGGTTTGGCGATTTGGCCGCTCACGGATTCACTCCTCGAAAGCTTCAGGAGGCTGTTTAGCCGCCTCGCCGGGCGGCGGCTAGCGGCGCTTCGCCCTCCAGGCGTTTGCGGCGCGTGCGGGCGGCGCGGTTGGCTTCCGCCACGGCCTTTTCCAGGGCGCGGCGCAGGGCCTCGCTGTCCGCCAGATACACCGGCCGCTCCAGCTCCTCGATGATCTCGGTGAGGTCGTCGGCCAGTCGCCCGAGGTAATCCATCATCCAGCGCCCCCGCAGCCCGCAGGTGCGACCGGACGAGCGACGCCACTCACTCAACCCACAGGCCGGAAAATCTAAATCACAACCCTTTGGGGATAGCTAGGCTGTTACGCCGGGAAGGCGCGCCGAGACGCAGCCTTCGGTCGGCGAGCGAGAAGAGGCCGCCCAGCGCCATGATCGCCGGCCCCAGGAAGATCAGCCGCGCCCACGGGTTGAAGTAGCCGCGCACCAGCCAGGCCGCGCGGCCGTCCGGGCCGGGCCGCTGTTCGCCCAGCACGATGTAGAGGTCGTCCAGCCCGAGGAAGCACAGCGCTACCTCCGAGGTGGTCTGGCGGCCGGCCGGATAGAGCCGCCGTTCCGGGCTTGGCCGGCAGACCGGGCGGTCGGCGCGGCGGGCGGTCATCCGCGCCCGCTCGGCCAGGTAGTTGGGGCCTTCGACGGCCTCGACAGCCTCCAGCCTCAGCTCGTAGGCGCCGACGGTCAGCGTCTGGCCGGGCGAGAGCGCCTGCGCGGTCTCCACCTTCCAGCTCGTCTCCACAACCGCGCCGAGGACGAAGATCCCAAGGCCGACGTGGGCCAGGGTCATGCCCCAGGCGCCCAGCGGCAGGCCACGCCAGCGCCGCCAGGTCTCCGCCGCCGGCGCCCGGCCGAGCCGCCCGCGCTCGGCGAGCTCGGCCAGCGCCCCCAGGACCAGCCAGGCGCCCACCGCCACCCCGCCGGCGGCGACGGCCTTGCGCGGCTCGAAGGCGGCGTAGGCGGCCAGGCCCAGCGCCAGGGCCAGGGCCGCGGCGGCCCACAGCCGCTGGGCCGCGCCGAGCGCGTCGCCCCGCTTCCAGGCCAGCAGCGGCCCGGCTGGCAGGACCAGGCAGGCGACGGTCATCAGCGGCGTGAAGGTGAGGTTGAAATAAGGGGTCCCGACGGAGATCGCCTCGCCGGTGAGCGCCTCGCGGATCAGTGGATCGAGCGTGCCGAGCAGCACCGTGGCCGCCGCCGCGGCTAGGAAGATGTTGTTCAGCACCAGCGCGCGCTCGCGGCTGACCGGGGCGAAGAGTCCGCCGGACGGCAGGCTGGCCTCGCGCCAGTCGAAGAGCGCAAACCCGGCCCCAGCGGCGATCCCGAGAATGGCCAGCAGCAGAATGCCGCGCTCGGGATCGACGGCGAAGGCGTGGACCGAGGTCAAGACGCCCGAGCGCACCACGAAGGCGCCGAGCAGGGCGAAGGTGAAGGCGAGCAGGGCCAGGAACACCGTCCAGCCGGGCAGGG
>JADZBR010000365.1 GCA_020852035.1 Caulobacteraceae bacterium | reverse complement strand
TCTGGCCGTAGAGCGCCGCCGAGAGGCCATAGCAGGTGCCCCCCTCGACCTGCGCGGCCACCTGGTCCGGCGCGATCGCCAGGCCGCAGTCGATGGCGGTGACCACGCGGCCGACGCGCGGCTCGCCGTCCACCAGCTTCACGTCGGCGATCTGCGCCACCACCGAGCCGAAACTCTCGTGAACCGCTATTCCCCGCGTCCATTCGCCGGCCTCCGGCCCGGTCCAACCGCCCTTCTCGACGGCCAGGTCGAGGACCGCCAGGTGCCGTTTGGCGCCGGCCTTCTGGTAGAGCGCGCGGCGATAGGCGACGGGGTCCTGGCCGGCCGCCTTGGCCAACTGGTCGATGGTGTGCTCCATCGCGAAGGCGGTGTGGGTCGCGCCCACCGAGCGCCACCACAGCACCGGCACCTGCGAATCGACCAGCGCGACCTGGGCGTCGACGACGGGCGTGGCCTTCAGATAGGGCGAGCCCATCGCACCCTCCACCGCCGTGGCGTCCGGGCCCTTGGGCACGGGCATCGGCGAGCCCTTCATCAGGGTCTGGGTGACGATCCGCTGGCGCCATTCGCTGGGAAAGCCGTCCGCGCCGGTCTTCACCCGGATCGCATGGTGGACCAGCGGGCGATAATAGCCCGCCCGCATGTCGTCCTCGCGGGTCCACACCAGCTTCACCGGCCGCCCGCCGCCGACCTTCTTGGCCACCTGCACGGCGTCGGTGACATAGTCCGACTGGAAGTTCGCCCGCCGGCCGAAGGAGCCGCCGGCGAACAGGGTCTCGATCTCGATCGAACCGGGCAGGGCGCCGACGATCCGGGCGGTGTTCAGCTGGTCGACCGTGGGGATCTGCGAGCCGAAGGTGAGCTTGGTCCTGCCGCCGCCAACCTGGGCGACGCAGTTCATCGGCTCCATGCAGGCGTGGGCCAGGAAGGGGAAGTCGTAGGTGCTGTCCACCGCCGCCGTCCCGCCTTCGCTCGGCTCGCCCCTGGAGTCGAACGGCGTCCACTCCGCTTCGGCCTGGCCGGCGGCGATCTGGCGGTAGTGGGCGAGCTGGGTGTCGGAGCTGAGCCGCTCGGCCTTCGCCTCGTCCCAGGTGATGTTCAGCGCTTCGCACCCCTTCATCGCCGCCCAGGTGGAATTGGCCACCACCGCCACGCCGGAGGGGATGGCGACCACCTCGACCACGCCCGGCAGGGCCTTGGCCGCCGCGGCGTCATAGCTCTTCACCTTGCCGCCGAAGCGGGGGGCGTGGGCCACCACCGCGGTCAGCATGTCGGGCAGACGGACGTCCTGGGTGAAGCGGGCGGTCCCGGTGCTCTTGGCCGCGGAGTCCTTGCGGCGCACCCGGTCGGTGCCGATCAGGGTGAAGGCGCGTGGGTCCTTCAGCGTCGGGTTCTCCGGCGGCGCGATCTTGGCCGCGTCGGCCGCCAGCTCGCCGAAGCCGGCCGAGCGGCCGGAGGCGGCGTGAGCGACGACCCCGTCCTTCACGGTCAGATCTCCCGCCGGCACGCTCCATTTGGCGGCGGCGGCCTGGGTCAGCATGGCCCGCGCGGCGGCTCCGGCCTTGCGCAGCTGCGGCCAGGAATTGGAGATCGCCGACGAGCCGCCGGTGCCCTGCGCGCCCATGCCGAGGTTGGCGTAGAGCTTCACATTGGCCGGCGCGTGCTCGACCTTCACGCGGGCCCAGTCGGCGTCCAGCTCCTCGGCGACGATGGCGGCCAGGCCCGCATGGTTGCCCTGGCCGAGCTCGATGTGCTTGCAGATCACTGTCACCGCGCCGTCCGCGGCCACCTTGATGAACGGGCCGAAGGGGCCGACCGGCGTGTCGGCGCCCAGGCTCATGATGTTCGGCAGCATCTCGGCCGGCGAGCAGCCGACCAGCAGCGCGCCGCCCGCCGCCGCGCCGGCGACGATCACCTCGCGGCGGGTGGCGCCGTCCGCGTCCTGCAGCATCCGGCTCATGCGGCGGTCTCCGACGTCGCCGCAGGAGCGGACGCGGCGTCCTTGATGGCCGCGCGGATCCGCTGATAGGAGCCGCACCGGCAGATGTTGCCGCTCATCGCCGCGTCGATGGCCGCATCGTCCGGCCTGGGCGTCGCGTCCAGCAGGGCCACCGCCGACATGATCTGGCCCGACTGGCAGTAGCCGCACTGCGGCACATCGTGGCGCACCCACGCCTGCTGCACCGGGTGGATCCCGCCCAGGCCCTCGATGGTCGAGACGTCCTGGTCCTGCAACGCCTCGACGGGCGTCATGCAGGATCGGATCGGCGCGCCGCCCGCCAGCACCGTGCAGGCCCCGCACTGGGCGACCCCGCAGCCATACTTCGTTCCGGTGAGCCCCAGTTCGTCGCGCAGCACCCAGAGGAGCGGCGTATCCGGCGCGGCGGCGATGGTCACCGCCTTGCCGTTGATCCGAAGGGTGATCGCCATCTCGCCTCCCCGACGTGGGCGTTTCGATCCTAACAGTGTTCACACCGTTCTGCCCTGGAGACAAGCCCGCCCTCGCGCCCGCGGCGAAGGTGCAAGACAGGCGGAAGGCAATCGCCTATCCAGCGGCCATGAACGCCTTTCCCGCCTTCCTGCCGCTCGCGGGCCGCACGGTGGTGATCGCCGGTGCCGGCGACATGGCCGAGGCCAAGGCGCGTCTGTTCGACGGCTCGCCCGCGACGGTGAAACGGCTGACCGCGCCGGAGGCTTTCCTGCCGGCCGCCTACGCCGGCGCGGTCGCCGCCTTCGTGGCCTCGGACGATGCGCTGTTCATCCAGCAGGCGGCGGCGGCGGCGCGTTCGGCGCACGTGCTGCTGAACGTGGTGGACCACACGGACCTCTGCGACTTCTACACCCCCGCCGTGGTCGACCGCGGCGAGGTGGTGGCGGCCATCGGCACCGCGGGCGCCTCGCCGATGCTGGCGGCCCTGCTGCGCAACGATATCGAGACCCATGTGCCGGAAGGCGCCGGGCGGGTGGCGGCCCTGCTGCGCCGGCGCCGCGAGGCGGTGCGCGAGACCTATCCCGAACTGCACGAACGCCGCGCCTTCCTGCGCGCGGCGCTTTCCGGGCCCGCCGCCCAGGCGGCGATGGCGGGGGACATGGAGGCCGCCGACCGGCTGCTCGACGAGGCGCTGGAGACCCGCGCCGATGTTCGCGGCGCGGTGCGCTTCGTGGCCGGGCGCGGACCAGCGGACCTTCTGACCCTGCGCGCCGTCCGCGCGCTCGGGGCGGCCGATGTGCTGGCGCCCGATCCCGACGCCGACCCGGAGGTGCTGCGCATGGCCCGCCGCGACGCGGTCTGGCTGAAGGGCGACGACGCGGCCATCGAGAAACTGATCGCCCTGGCCCGGGAGGGCCGGCAGGTGGTCCGCGTGGTGACCGGCGCGCTCTCGCCCGAGGACGGCCGCCGGCTGGCCGCCTCCGGCGTGGCGGTCGAGGTCCTCCTGGCGGCGCCCGAGACGTGACGGCGCTGACGGCGCAGGACTGGCAGGCGATCCTCCTGTCGTTGAAGGTCGCCTCCGTCGCCACCCTGGCCGCCCTGCCGTTCGCCTTCCTGGCCGCCCTGGCGCTGGTGCGCGGGCGGTTCGCCGGACGGGTGGTGCTGGATTCGCTGGTCACGCTCCCGCTGGTGCTGCCGCCGGTGGCGACGGGGTATGTGCTCCTCCTCCTGTTCGGGCGCCGCGGCCCCGTCGGCGCGGCGCTGGAGAAGATCGGGATCGTCTTCGCCTTCGACTGGACCGGCGCGGCCCTGGCGGCGGCGATCATGGCCTTCCCGCTGATGGTGCGGCCGATCCGGGTGGCGCTGGAGGCCATCGACCGCGAGGTGGACGAGGCGGCCGTCACCCTGGGCGCCGCGCGCTGGGTGCGGCTCATCCGCATCACCGTGCCGCTGACTTTCCCGGGGCTGGCGGCGGCGGCGATCCTCGGCTTCGCCAAGGCGCTGGGCGAGTTCGGCGCGACCATCACCTTCGTCGCGGCGATCCCCGGCGAGACCCTGACCCTGCCCTCGGCGATCTATGGGGCGGTGCAGACGCCGGGCGCCGAGGGGCGGGCCCTGATGCTCTGCGCCGCGGCGGCGGCGCTGGCGGTGGTCGCCGTGGTCGCCTCCGACGCGGCGGGCCGGCTGGCGCTCAGGGTGGCGCGGGGCGGGCGCTAGATCGGTTTGACGAAGAAGACCTCCGGCGTCTGCTGCAGGCGGCCGAAGGTGAGCTCGCCGCTCTCCGAAAAGCCGTTGCGGCGATGCCAGACCTGCGGCCCGGGCTCGTCGCTCATGCTTGAGGTGATCAGGAGTTCGGCGCCCGCCGCCCGCATGGCGGTCTCCCAGGCGGCGACCAGACGGCTGCCGATCCCGTCGCGGCGGCGGTCCTCGCGGACCTGGATCAGCTCCATGTAGGGCATGGTCCGCCAGAACCAGGTGAAGCGAAGGAAGCCGACGATCTCGCCCGCCTCGCGCGCCACGAAATATTCGCCGGCCGCCAGGCACCGCCGCACCCACGCCGGATCGATGTGGCGGTCGAGGGCGCTCAGCGCCTCGGCGTCCGCCGGCCCCGCGCGTTCGACCAGCCGGTCCGCCATCAGTCGATCGGCCGCCCCCTGGTTTCCGGCAGCCAGGCCAGGCAGGTGACCACGCTGATCGCGGTGAAGATCACCGGATACCAGAGGCCGGAGTAGATATCCCCCGTCGCCGTCACGATGGCGAAGGCGGTGACCGGCACGAAGCCGCCGATCCAGCCGGTGCCGATGTGGTAGGGCAGCGACAGGGCGGTGTAGCGGATGCGCGTCGGGAACAGCTCCACCAGCGTCGCGGCCATCGGCCCGTAGAGCGCGGTGGCGGCGACCACGAAGATCATCAGGACGCCGAACAGGCCCCAGAAGTTGACCCGCGCGGGATCGGCGCCCAGCGGGTAGCCGGCTTCGGTGAGCGCGGCCTTGATCCGGGTCTCGACGCCGGCCCGGGCGGCCTTCAGCTCCGGGGCGGTCAGGCCCTGGCCCTCGATGGACTGGACGGCGACGTCGCCCACCCGCACCTCGGCCGGCGCGCCGGCGGGGCCGGCCTCCAGGTGGTAGGAGACCCCGGCGTTGGAGAGCACCGACTTGGCGATGTCGCAGGAGGTGGCGAAGCTCGCCTTGCCGATCAGGTCGAACTGCACCGAGCACTTGGCCGGGTCGGCCGCGACGGTGACCGGCGTCCTCGCCTGGGCCTCGGCCAGGGCCGGGTTGGCCAGCGGCGTCATGGCCTTGAAGGCGGGGAAGAAGGCGACCAGCGCCAGCGTCATGCCGGCCCACATCACCCACTTGCGCCCCACCTTGTCGGAGAGCCAGGCGAAGAAGACGTAGAGCGGCGCCGAGGCGAGGGTGATCGCCAGGATCAAGAGGTTGGTTGTCGAGGGCGCCACCTTCAGGAACCGCTCGAGGAACACCTGGCTGTAGAAGAAGGCCGCATACCAGACCGCCCCCTGGGCGCTCATGAAGGTGATCAGCGCCAGCAGCACGATCTTCAGGTTCTTCCACTGGCCGAAGGCTTCGGCGTAGGGCGCCCTGGAATGCTCGCCGGCGTCCTTCAGCTTCTGGAAGGAGGGGCTCTCGGAGAGCTTCAGGCGCATGAAGATCGAGATGGCCAGCAAGCCGGACGAGAGGAGGAAGGGGATGCGCCAGCCGCCCAGCCAGCCGTGGGCGGTGAAGGCGGCCTCGCCCATGATCGTGCGGGTCACCCAGATCACCACCAGCGCCCCGACCAGGCCGAAGGCGGCGGAGGTCTGGATCCAGCCGGTGAGGTAGCCGCGCTTGTCGGCCGGCGCGTGCTCGGCGACGTAGATCGCCGCCCCGCCGTACTCACCGCCCAGGGCGGTGCCCTGGATGATCCGCATCAGGACCAGCAGGATCGGGGCGATGATCCCGGCCTGTTCGTAGGTGGGCAGAAGGCCGATGGCGAAGGTTGCGCCGCCCATCAGGCTGACGGTGATCAGGAAGGCCGCCTTGCGCCCGACCATGTCGCCCAGCCGCCCGAAGATCAGCGCCCCGATCGGCCGGAAGAAGAAGCCGGCGCCGAAGAGCGCGAGGGCGGCCAGCAAGCCGGCGGTCTCGTCGAGGGCCGAGAAGAAGTTCTTGGAGATGACCGCGGCCAGGGTGCCGAAGACGAAGAAGTCGTACCACTCGAAGGCGGTGCCGGCGGACGAGGCCACCACCACGGTGCGCGTCGAGGCGGGCTTCTTCGCAGGCGTCACATCGCCCGCCGTCGCTTCGGCCATCTGTCGTTTCCCCCGATCAGGGGGTGAGGTCTAGCACGACGCGGCGGCGGCGGAAGAGGGGCTGGCTGTGCACGCGCCGGCGCCCTCCCGCCGGGGTCGCCGGCGAGGTTGGGGAGGGGTGCGGAGCGCCGGGCCTCGCCCGGAGCGATGGGAGTAGTAACCGTTTCGGCGAAGATCGAACGCTCCGCGCCGGTCGTTGGCTTTCAGCTTCCGGTTGGCGGCTCTGTTAGAGCCTAGCCGGAGCGCCGAAGGCGGGCGGGCCTCCTCGGCGG
>JADZBR010000364.1 GCA_020852035.1 Caulobacteraceae bacterium | reverse complement strand
GCCGGCGGGGACTGAGCATCCTTCTCCCCTTGCGGGAGAAGGTGTCGCCGTGAGGCGACGGATGAGGGGTTTCTCAGAACGCTCATACGGCGCCCGGGCGAGCCGCTTTCGAGGCGTCGATGATCTTCGACCCCTCATCCGACCCGCTTCGCGGGCCACCTTCTCCCGCAAGGGGAGAAGGAACTAACCGCGCAGCTTCGCCCCGACCGCCTTCTCCGCCGCCGCGACGATCTTGGCCGAGAGCGCATCGATCTCCTGGTCGGTGAGGGTCTTTTCGCGCGGCTGCACGCGGACCTCCAGGGCCAGCGACTTGGAGCCCTCCGGCACGCCGGCGCCCTCGTAGACGTCAAAGACGCGCACCTCGTCGATCAGCGCCTTGTCGGCGCCGGCGACCGCGCGGACCAGCTCGGCAGCGGGGCGGGCCTTGTCGACCAGGAAGGCGAAGTCGCGGGTCAGGGGCATCAGCGGCGAGAGCGCCAGCGCCGGGCGGGCGCGGACGGCCTTCTTCTTCGGCTCGGGCACGCCGTCGAGGATCAGCTCGACGGCGTACATCGGGCCCTCGGCGTCGAGGGCCTTGAGGATGCGCGGGTGCAGCTGGCCAAACTCGGCCAGGGTCACCTTGGGGCCGAGCTGCACGGCGGCCGAGCGGCCGGGGTGCCACCAGGGGGCGGTCTTGCCCTGCACGACCTGCAGGGAGCCGACCGGGGCCTCCAGGGTCTCCAGCAGGGCGAAGAGGTCGGCCTTCAGCTCGAACAGCGCATCGCCGCCGGCCTGGTCCCAGCGGCGGGCCGCGTGGGGCGAAAGCAGCATGGCGATGGCGGTGCGCTGGTCGCCCGGCTCGTCGCCAGCGGAGACCGGGCCGATCTCAAAGAGCGCGGCGTCGGGGAAGCCCCGGCGGGCGTTGCGGGCGGCGGCCTCGATCAGGTTCGGCAGGGCCGAGGGGCGCATGCAGTCGAGGTCGGAGGCGATGGGGTTGGCCACCACCAGTTCGTCCGCGCCGCCGCCGAAGAGGCGCGCGGTCTCGCGGCTCGTGAAGCTCCAGGTCACGGCCTCGGCGTAGCCCAGGGCGGCGAGCGCCCGACGCGCGGCGCGCACGCGGGCTTGGCGGATCGAGAGCACGCCGCCGATGGCGCGGGGCGTTTCCGGCAAGGGCGTCGAGGGAAGGGAATCGAAGCCGGCGATGCGGGCGACTTCCTCGACGAGGTCGGCCTTGCCCTCGACGTCGCGCCGCCAGGTGGGCGGGGTGACGGTCCAGGGCGCCTTGGCCGCATCGACCGCGAAGCCGAGGGTTTCGAGGATGGCCTGCGTCTTCGCCGCCGGCACGTCGAGGCCGGCGAGGTGGCGGACGTAGGCCGGGTCGAAGCTGACCGGCGCCGGCGGCGCGGGCAGTTCGCCGGCCAGCACCACCTCCGACGGCTCGCCGCCGCAGAGAGCGAGGATCATCCGGGTGGCCAGCTCGATGCCCGGCAGCACCGAGCCCGGGTCGACGCCGCGGGCGAAGCGGTACTGGGCGTCGGAGACGATGCCGGTGGTCCGGCCGGTCTGGGCGGTGACGATGGGGTCGAACCAGGCGCACTCCAGGAAGACGTCGGTGGTCGCCTCCGAACAGCCGGTGGACTCCCCGCCCATGACGCCGCCGAGGCCGATGGGGCGCTCGCCGTTCGCGTCGGCGATGACGCTCATCTCGGGGGTCAGGTCGTAGGTTTTGCCGTCGAGCGCGATCAACTGCTCGTCGGCGTGCGGCGCGGGGGAGGGCGTGTCGCCCGGCGTCGGCTCGGCGGGGCCGCGGCCGAGGCGCGCCTCGATCACGTCGCCGACCATCAGGGCGCGGTCGTAGACGTGCAGCGGGCGGGCTCGGTCCTGCGAGATGTAGTTGGTGATGTCCACGAGGGCATTGATGGGGCGCAGGCCCACCGACTTCAGCCGCTGCTGCAGCCAGGCCGGGGAGGGGCCGTTCTTCACCCCGCGGATCAGCCGGCCGGCGAAGGCCGGGCAGGCGGCGCCGTCCACCTTGATCGCCACCGGGCAGGGGAAGCGGCCGGGGACCGGCTCCACGGCGAGGTCCTTCAGCGTGCCAAGGCCGGCGGCGGCGAGGTCGCGGGCGATGCCGGCGACGCCCAGCCAGTCGGGGCGGTTGGGGGTGACCTCGAAGTCGATCACCGCTTCCTGGCCCAGCGCCTCGGCGGCGGGCGCGCCGACCGCGAGCGTGTCCAGCAGCTCCATGATGCCGTCGGACTCTTCGGCGATCTCCAGCTCGGCGGCCGAGCAGAGCATGCCGTTGGAGACCACGCCGCGCACCGGGCGGGCTTCGAGCGTGATGCCGCTGCCGGGGATGTAGGCGCCCAGCGGGGCGTAGATGGTGGTCAGGCCCGCGCGGGCGTTGGGGGCGCCGCAGACAATCTCCTTGCGGCCGTCCTTCGTATCCACCTGGCACACGCGCAGGCGGTCGGCGTTGGGATGCTGCACGGCCTCGACGATCCTGGCGACCGAGAAGACGGCGAGCTTGGAGGCCGGATCCTCGACATGCTCGACCTCCAGGCCGGCCATGGTCATGGCGTCGGTGATGTCCTGCACGGAAGCCTCGGTCTCGAGGTGCTCGCGCAGCCAGGCGGGGGTGAATTTCATGGGGAAGCTCGTCGCTGTAACCTTCCCCCAGAATGGGGGAAGTGGCCCGATGGCGAAGCCGAGGGTCGATGGGGGAGGTCTGGGGGTTGCAAATCACTTCCCCCATCGACCTTCACCGGGCTGGCGCCCGTCTCAGGCCACTTCCCCCGTACCGGGGGAAGGTTTGCGGCATCGATGATGCTCACGGAGCTTCTCCGTCGAGGATCTCGATCAGTTTGAAGCGTTCGCACCACAGCAGCATGTCCGGCGAAAAGCCGGTGTTGCGGGTGAAGAATTCCTCGTGCGCGGCGCGCCAGGACGCCAGCGTGCGGTCGTCCTCGCCTTCCTCGTAGGCGAAGGCGGCGTCGACTTCGTCGAAGCGGCGCTGGGTCAGTTCGAGGGTCTGCAGCACCGCGCGCGGGCGGCCGGCGCCGTCCTCCACGACCCAGCGCTTGCCGACCTCGGTCCCCTTCACGCCCTCGACCGCGCTCCAGCAGGTGGCGGTCTTCTTGCCTTCGAGGATCAGCGCCAGCAGCTCGTCCGCCAGCTCCGGCCCGTCGCCGAAGGGGAAGCGGTCGAGTTGCTCCCAAGAGCCCCTCCCCGCAAGGGGGAGGGGGGGCTCGGCGGCGCTCATCAGCTCAACCCCGAAGCCGGGTTCGGCGCGGCGAAGGCCGAGAAGCCGTAGTGCGAGAGCCATCGCGTGTCCGACGCGAACATGTCGCGCAGGTCCGGGATGCCGTACTTCAGCATGCCCAGCCGGTCGACGCCGAAGCCGAAGGCGAAGCCCTGCCACTCCTCGGGGTCGAGGCCGCAGCTCCGCAGCACGTTGGGATGCACCATCCCGCAGCCGACCACCTCCAGCCAGTCGCTGCCCTGGCCGATCCTGATCTCGCCGCCGGAGCGGTCGCACTGGATGTCCATCTCGGCCGAGGGCTCGGTGAACGGGAAGTGGTGCGGGCGGAAGCGGGCGACCACGTTCTCCATCTCGAAGAACCGCGAGACGAAGGTCTCCAGCGTCCACTTCAGGTGGCCCATGTGGATGCCTCGGTCGATCACCAGGCCCTCCATCTGGTGGAACATCGGCGTGTGGGTGGCGTCCGAGTCCATCCGGTAGGTGCGGCCGGGCACGACGATGCGGATCGGCGGCTCCTGGCCGGACGCGATCCAGGGGGCGGGCGCCGGCGCGTTGGTCTTCTGCATGGCGCGCACCTGCACGGGGCTCGTGTGGGTGCGCAGCAGCTTGCGCTCCCCGTCCGGGCCGGGCGCTAAGAAGAAGG
>JADZBR010000363.1 GCA_020852035.1 Caulobacteraceae bacterium | reverse complement strand
CCGGTCGGGAGAAGGAAAGGCGCGCCGAGCGCGGCGAGGATGAGGGCTTGCGGACTCTCCGGAGAGGCCGGAGCCCCTCACCCTCCCGCCGGCCTCGCCGTCGGGTGTCCCTCTCCCTCTGGGAGAGGGATTGAGCAGCGCCTCTCTCTCCTCCGCCGTGATGGACCGCCAGCGGCCTTCGGGCAGGTCGCCGAGTTTCAGCGGGCCGATGCGGATGCGGTAGAGGCTGGTCACGCCAAGACCGACGAGGTCGCACATGCGGCGAATCTGGCGGTTGCGGCCTTCCTTCAGGATGAAGCGCAGGCGTTGCTCGCCGGCGGGGGTCACGCGGGCGGGGCGCAGCTTGCGGCCGTCGAGCTCCAGGCCGTGGCGGAGGCGGGCGAGGCGGGCCTCGGTGATCTCGCCCGAGACGCGGACAAGGTATTCCTTCTCCAGGTCGGACTGCGGGCCGATCACCGCCTTGGCGACCACGCCGTCCTCGGAGAGCAGGAGGAGGCCGTGGGAGTCCATGTCGAGCCGGCCGACGGGGGCCAGGCGGCTGTCGCGCCCGGGGACGGGGGCGGCGCTCTTCCACTGGCGGTCGGCGGTGAGCAGGCGGACGGCGGGAGTCTGCTTCGGCTCGGGCGTGCCGGAGACGATCCCCACGGGCTTGTTCAGCACCACGGTGAGGGCGGCGTCCAGCCTGGCGCCGGCGCGGTCGGCGAGGGTCAGCGTCTGGCCGGGCTCGATCTTGCGGCCGGCGTCGTCCACGCGGGCGCCGTCGATGGAGACCAGGCCCTCGGCGATCAGCGCCTCGGCCTCGCGGCGTGAGCAGACGCCGCTCTGCGCCAGCCAGCGGTTGACTCGCTGGGGCTCGGCTTCGTCGTAGCGGCGGGTCCAGGCCATGCGGCGGTTTAGGCGGGCTCTTGCGGGCTGTCGATCCGTGCTACCGGCGCAAGCATGCAGCACTTCGACGTGGTGGTGATCGGCGCGGGCGCGGCCGGGATGATGTGCGCCATCGAGGCCGGTCGGCGCGGGCGGCGCGTGCTGGTGCTCGACCACGCCAAGGCGGCGGGGGAGAAGATCCGCATCTCCGGCGGCGGGCGCTGCAACTTCACCAACATCCATACGGCGCCCGACAGGTTCCTTTCGGCCAACCCGAGGTTCTGCATCTCGGCGCTGAGCCGCTACACGGCCAAGGACTTCATCGCCCTGGTCGATCGCCACCGCATCGCCTGGCACGAGAAGACGCTGGGCCAGCTCTTCTGCGACGACAGCGCCCGGCGGATCATCGACATGCTGCTCTCCGAGATGCGCCAGCATGGCGTCAGCTTACGGCTGGGCGTCACCGCCGGGGATATCTCGGCGCGGGACGGCGGCGGCTTCACCCTCTCGGCGGGCGGCGAGGCGGTCGCTTGCGAGGCGCTGGTCATCGCCACCGGCGGCAAGTCGATCCCGAAGATGGGCGCGACCGGCTTCGGTTACGATGTCGCCTGCCAGTTCGATGTGCCGGTGACCGAGACGCGGCCGGGGCTCGTGCCCCTGACCTTCGAGACCGGGCTGCTGGAGCGGCTGAAGCCGCTGGCCGGGGTGGCGGTCGAGGCGCGGGTCGCCAGCGGCAAGACCAGGTTCGACGAGGCGATGCTGTTCACCCACCGGGGAATCTCGGGGCCGGTCATCCTGCAGATCTCCTCCTATTGGCGAGAGGGCGGGGAGATCGCCATCGACATGGCGCCGGGCGTCGATCTCTACGAGGCCCTGCGCGCGGCCAAGGCCGAGAACGGGCGGCGGCAGGTGGAGACCGTCCTCGCCCTGCACGTCCCCAAGCGGCTCGCGCAGATCATAGCCGAGCGGGAAGGCGCGGTGCGCAACCTCGCCGATACGCCCGATCGCACCCTGCGCGCCATCGCCGAGGCGGTGAACCGCTGGCGGGTGAAGCCCGTCGGCTCGGAGGGTTATCGCACCGCCGAGGTCACCCTGGGCGGGGTCGATACGCGGGCGCTGGAGAGCCGCACGATGGAGGCCAAGGCCGCGCCGGGGCTCTATTTCATCGGCGAGGTCGTGGACGTCACCGGCTGGCTCGGCGGGTACAATTTCCAGTGGGCCTGGGCCAGCGGCTGGGCGGCGGGACAGGTTGTTTGAGCCGGAATGTCTGAAAACGCCGGCTTGTTCGTCCTTAAGGCAGGGCGAGCCTTCGCATAGGCTCGCCGCCCTCAAGGAGACGCCCATGAAGCCCCTCTACCTTCCCGCCTTCGCCGCGCTGGCCGTGCTGGCCGCCTGCTCACAGCCGGCCGCCGACAAGGCCGCTGAGACGCCCGACGCCAACGCCGCCACTCCGGCCGCGCCCGCCGCCGATCCCAGCTCCGTCGCCGCCGGCGCCTACAAGGTGGACGCGGCCCACACCAGCGTGACCTTCCAGGTCAGCCACCTGGGCTTCTCCAACTATACCGGCCGGTTCGAGAAGGCTGAGATCAACGCCAACCTCGACCCGGCCAACCCGGCCAATTCCACCGTCGAGGCGAGCATCGACCCGCGCTCGCTCTCCATCCCCTCGCCGCCGGCCGGCTTCGTGGCCGAACTGGTCGGGCCGCAGTGGCTGGACGCGGCCAAGTTCCCGGCCATCACCTTCAAGTCCACCAAGGTCGAGCCGACCGGCGCCAACACCGCCAGGGTCACCGGCGACTTCACCCTGCACGGGGTGACCAAGCCGGTGGTGCTCGATGTGGTGTTCAACGGCGGCTACAAGGGCATGGCCGGCATGGACCCCAATTCCCGCGCCGGCTTCTCGGCGACCGGCAGCTTCAAGCGCTCGGACTTCGGCATCGCCTACGGCGTGCCCGCGCCGGGCACGACGATGGGCGTCAGCGACGAGGTGAAGGTGGCCATCGAGACGGAACTCACGGGCCCGCCGCTGGTCTCCGGCGAGGCCGGCGAGCCGGCGCCGAAGGGCTAGGTGTCTGGTCCCGGTGTGTGGGGCTCAGCTCAGCGGTTGGCAAGCATCGTCTCGCGGCGGCGGCATGAACACCCGGCTGGTTGCAGATCGCGTGGAGCTGGGCGGCCGGCGATGGTGGAAATGGCGGGGCGTTGGCGCGCGCCCGCGGTCGATCTGCAAGCCGCCGCGGGAGTCGAAGGCGTGGCGATCCACGCGCTTCGACCCTCCGGAACGACAAGGCCCGAGAAGCTGACCGGACGCCCGGCCCGGCTTGACGCGCATCAAATGTGACGCAGGCGTCACGAATTACATTCGCCCTCAACACGTCGTTCCGGCGATGGCGGGAGGTTGCGAATGCTGCAGGTACGCGAGGCCGATGGGCCGCCACAGGCGGTGCAGGTCTTTGACGACGACGAACTGGCCCGGCGCCTGACCGACCACGATGTCGAGGTGATCCGGGAAATCTTCTCGACGCCGCTGACCGGGTCCTACAACTGGGACTACGAGACCGCCAACGCCAAGATCCGGCGGCTCTACGAACTCGGCAAGCGGTTCAACTGGAACAGCGAGCTCGACATAGACTGGGACCAGCCGCCGCCGGCTGAGTCCTCGTCCGAAGGGCCCGAAGGCTTCGCCGAGCATCCCAAATGGCGCGCGCTCAGCGAGGCGCAGAAGCGCGACTACGCCGCGCGGTCGAGCGCCCAGACCCTGTCGCAGTTCCTGCACGGCGAACAGGGCGCGCTGATGGTCGCCTCGCAGCTCGTCAGCTGCGCGCCGACCTACGACGCCAAGCTCTACGCCGCCTCGCAGACCTTCGACGAAGCGCGGCATGTGGAGGTGTTCCACCGCTATCTGACGCACCGCTGCCGGATGATCTACCCGATCAACCCGAGCCTGAAGCTGCTGCTCGACAAGGTGCTCACCGATCCGCGCTGGGACCTGAAGTTCATCGGCATGCAGATCCTCATCGAGGGCCTGGCGCTGGCCGCCTTCCAGACCATCCACCAGACTACCCGCGATCCCCTGCTGCGCGACATCGTCGGCCTGGTGATGCGCGACGAGGGCCGGCACGTGGCCTTCGGCGTCAACTATCTGGAGGACTGGATCCGGGCCCTGCCGCAGGACCAGATCGAGGAGCGGGCCCTGTTCGCCTATGAAGCCTGCGTGGTGATGCGCGACCGGCTGGTTTCCACCAGCGTCGCCGAGGAGTTCGGCTTCACCGCGGAGGAAGCCCGCGAGATCAACAACCAGACGCAGGGCGGGCGGGCGTTCCGCACGTTCCTGTTCGAGCGGATGATCCCGAACCTCAAGCGCATCGGCCTGCTGACCGATGCGATCCGGCCCAGGTTCGAGGAACTGGGCGTGCTTCAGTTCGAAGACCTGAAGCACGACGGCCAGATCGACTGGGCGACCCTCGAAGCGCCGCTGACGCTGGGAAAGGAGGTGGTCGGAGCCTGATACACGAATCTATCCCTCTTACTCCGGCCCCGCCCTTCCCGCGCGGGGCCGTTTTTCGTTCGGTTCCCCCCAAGACGGCTTGAGCCACATCAAGGCCCGGGCCGGCGCGCGTCATAGGGTGCGGGTCGGAACAGCGGCATGAAAGCCATGCCCGTCGCGGTCGCTAGCCCCGCTGACCCCCAAGAGCAGACTGCGGCGGGCGCTCCCTGGCTCGCGATCACAGGATGGAGGCGAACAGATGGACTTCAGCATTTCCGAGCGCGAGGCCGCCTGGCGCGACCGGGTCCGCGACTTCATGCGCGCGCACGTCTATCCGGCCATCCCCGTCTACCAGGCGCAGACGCAGCGCGAGGGCGCGGCCCGCTGGGCGGTGGTCCCGATCGTCGAGGAGCTGAAGGCCCGCGCCTACGGCCAGGGCCTGTGGAACCTGTTCCTGCCGCCTTCCGGGCACGACGAGGGCGACTATGCCGGCGCGGGCCTGTCCAATCTCGAATATGCGCTCTGCGCCGAGGAGATGGGCCGGGTGGGCTTCGCCTCCGAGGTGTTCAACTGCTCGGCGCCGGACACCGGCAACATGGAGGTGCTGCACCGCTATGGCGACGCCGCCCAGAAGGCGCGCTGGTTGCGCCCGCTGATGGACGGCGAAATCCGCTCGGCGTTCCTGATGACCGAACCGGACGTGGCGTCCTCCGACGCCACCAACATTCAGACCGTGATCCGCCGCGACGGGGGCGACTATGTCATCAACGGCCGCAAATGGTGGTCGTCCGGGGTGGGCGACCCGCGCTGCAAGGTGGCCATCGTCATGGGCAAGACGGACGAAGGCGCGGCGCGCCACGCCCAGCAGTCGCAGATCCTCGTGCCGATGGATGCGCCCGGCGTCGAGGTCGTGCGGATGCTGCCGGTGTTCGGCTACGACGACGCCCCGCATGGCCATGCCGAGGTGGTGCTGCATGACGTCCGCGTGCCGGCCGAGAACCTGATCCTCGGCGAGGGGCGCGGGTTCGAGATCGCCCAGGGCCGCCTCGGGCCGGGCCGCATCCACCATTGCATGCGCACGATCGGCGCGGCGGAGGTGGCGCTGGAGAAGATGACCGACCGCCTGCTCTCGCGGGTGGCCTTCGGCAAGCGCCTCGCCGACCAGTCGGTGTGGGAACAGCGCATCGGGGAGGCGCGGCTGGATATCGAGATGACCCGCCTGCTCTGCCTGAAGGCGGCCGACATGATGGACCGGGCGGGCGCCAAGGCGGCCCAGCTGGAGATCGCCATGATCAAGGTCGCCGCGCCGCGCACGGCGCTGAAGGTCATCGACGACGCCATCCAGGCGCACGGCGGCGCGGGCGGTTCGGAGGACTTCGGCCTGGCGCGCGCCTACGCCAGCATGCGCACGCTGCGGCTGGCGGACGGGCCGGACGAAGTGCACTTGCGCGCCGTCGCGCGACTGGAGTTCGGCCGGCACGGCGAGCGCGTGCGGGCCTGGCGACAAGGGGACGCGCCGCTGGCGGCCGAGTGATCCTCTACCCTCGACGCGGCGGTCAGGACGAGCGCCGCGGTTGCAGCGCGGCGAGGTCGGCGGGCGTGTTCGCGTTGGCGAAGGGGTCCTCGCCCGGCTCGGCGTCCCAGTCGACGGTCGTCATGCCGCAGGTCGTCGCAAAGCCGCGCAGCGAGGCGGCGCCCTCCAGATAGGCCGGCAACTGCGCGCCGCACTCCGAGCGCCAGAGCGCGCAGGCCGGATGCAGCCGTCCAAGGCTCGTGGCGACCGCCACCCCCGCCGGCGGCCGAAGGGCGGCCCGCAGCCGGGTGAGCAGGTCGGCGGGCAGGTTCGGCGCGTCGCAAGGCAGGGTGAGCAGGGTCGGCGTTCCCGCCTCCGCGGCGAAGGCGAAGGCCGAGGCGAGTCCCGCGGCGGGACCGCCGATCGCCGTATCGTCGTAGAGCAGCCGCACATCCCTGAGACCCTCTACCTGGTCGGCCGAGCGCACGGCCACGGCGACTGTCGGCGACCAGCGCCGCGCCATCGCCAGGGCGTGGGCGACCAGGGTGGTGTCGCCGAACGGGCGCAGAGGCTTGCCGCCGCCCATCCGGCGGCCTTCCCCGCCGGCGAGCACGACGACAGCGGTCGCCGCATTCATCGCGCCGCGCTCCGCCGGGCGGCCCGCGGGCCGTCGATGGTGGTCTCCAGATCGCGCAGCAGGCCGTCCTCTATGGCGTAGATCCAGCCGGGGATGGACAGGCGCTGGCCGCGTCGCCAGGCCTCCTGGACGAAGGGGTTGCCGGCCAGGCCCGCCACCTGTTCACGGACGTTGCGCTCGCAGACGTCGTTGACCCGCGCGTCGAAGTCGATGATCGCCTCCAGGGCCTCGGCCTCGCGGCGGCATATGGCGTGCACCGGCTGCAGCCAGTGGTCGATCAGGCCGTGGCGCTGGCCGGTGAGCGCGGCGCGCACGCCGCCGCAGCCGTAGTGGCCGCAGACGATGACGTGGCGGACCTTCAGCACCTCCAGCGCGAACTGCAGGACCGAGAGGAAATTGGCGTCCTGCGGCGCGGCGAGGTTGGCGACGTTGCGGTGCACGAAGAGTTCGCCGGGGTCGAGGCCGACGATTTCGTTGGCGGGCACGCGGCTGTCGGAACAGCCGACCCACAGATAGTCGGGCGACTGCTGGGCGGCGAGCCTGCGGAAGTATTCCGGATCGACGCGGGCGCGGGCGGCGGCCCAGCGGATGTTGTTCTCGAACAGATCCTCGATCATGGGGCGGCGCGTTCGAGCACGACGCCGCGCCGCGCGGCCAGCCGCCGGCCGAGCTCCGCGAGGTCCTTGGCCGTCAGCCGCAGGCGGGCGATCGGCAGGACGATGGCGTTCTCCAGCGCAAGGTGCTGCAACTCCTGGCTGGCGAAGCCCCGCAGCGCCTTGCGGGCGGCCGGGTCCAT
>JADZBR010000362.1 GCA_020852035.1 Caulobacteraceae bacterium | reverse complement strand
GTCTGTATCCAGCCGGGGAGCCGGGGCACCTTCCCCCCGGATTCCTGTCCCGATAAGCGATCTGTTTATCGACCTGTCTGTCCGGAAGGAGAACAGCCATGCCCCGCATTTCCCCGGGCCTCGCGCCCGTCCTGCTTGTTGCCCTGCTCGCCGCCACGTCGGCGCACGCCCTGCCGCTGCTCCAGGCGAACTACTACTCCTACGACCCGATCGGCAACATCGGGGGCGTGGCGGTGGCCGATCTGGATGGCGACGGCCACCTCGATGTCGTGGCCACGTCCGCGTCCGAGGGGACGCTCGGCCTGTTCATGAACCGCGGCGACGGCGTGCTGACCCCGCGCATCAGCTATCCGGTCGGCGGCAACAGCAACGCGGTCGGCGTGGCGCTGGGCGACATGGATGGCGACGGCCACGCGGACATGGTCGTGGCCAACCAGGGCTTCGGCAAGGTCCACGTCTACATGGGATTCGGTGATGGCCGCTTCGGCATCGCCACCGAGTACGCCTGCGGCGGCACGCCGACGGAAGTGCACCTCGTCGACCTGAATCATGACGGCCTCCTGGACCTGACGACCGTCCTGCCCTTCGACAACCGGGTCGAAGTGCGACTGGCGCTGGCCGGCGGCGGCCTCGGGCCGGCCCTGGCGCTGACGGTGCCCGGCGGGCCGGAGGAGGGCGCGCTGGTCGACCTGAACGGGGATACGCACATCGATCTCGCGGTGGCCTGCTCGACCGACGATACGATCAGGCTCTTCACGGGCGATGGGGCGGGCGGCTTCGTGGCCTCGACCACGCTCCCGACCGACTCGACGCCGCTCGACATCGTGGCGGCCGACCTGGACGGCAACGGCCACCCCGACCTGGCCACCTGCAACGCGGGGGGCGACAACTGCACGGTCTATTACGACCAGTCGGGGGGCGGGTTCGGCGGGCGGACCGAGTATCGGACGAATCGCCAGCCGCTGGCCCTGACTTCGGGAGATGTGGACGGCGACGGCGCGGTCGACCTGGTGGTGGCCTGCTACAGCGGCAACGCGCTCTCGTACCTGCGCAACCGGGGCGACGGCGATTTTCATGGCAAGGTGGATATCGCTACGCCCCGGGGTCCGCTCGAGGTCGTGCTGGCGGACCTGGACGGCAACGGCGCGCTCGACGCGCTGGCGGCCGGCACGTTCGGCTGGGCGCTCAGCGTGCATCCGAACCGGGGCGCCGGCGTCTTCGGCTTCGCCACCAACCACGCGGTCGGCGCCACGCCCTGGGGCCTGGCCGCCGCCGACCTGACCGCGGACGGCGCGCCCGACGTGGCGGTGGCCTGCACCGCGGGCAATCGCGTTTCGCTGCTCGTGAACAATGGCAACGGCGGCATGTTGCCGGCCGTCTCGCTGATCACTGCCGCGGCGCCGGCGCGCGTGGCGCTCGGCGATCTCTCCGGAGACGGCCAACCCGACATCGCCGTCACGCAGAGCGGGGCGGCCTCGGTCGGCCTCTTCGTGAACCTGGGCGGCGGCGCCTTCGCGGCGCGGCTCGACCTGGCCGTGGGCGCGGGGCCGCAGGGCCTCCTGATCGCCGATGTCACCGGCGACCTCGTGAACGACCTCGTCGTCTCCAATCAGACCGGCGGCACCTTCTCGCTGCTGGCCGGCAACGGCGCGGGCGGCTTCCTGCCGCGCGTCGACCGCGCCGCCGGGCTCACCCCGGCGGATGTGACGGCCACGGACCTGGACGGCGACGGCGTGACCGACCTGGCGCTCGTGAACACCGACTCCGACCAGGTCGGCGTCTTCCGCGGGCTCGGCGGGGGCGCGTTCGCCGCGCGCGTGGCCTATCCGCTCGGCGGGCAGCGGCGGCCCACGTCCATCGCCGCGGGCGACGTGACGCGCGACGGCCGCCCCGACCTGGTCACCGCGAACTTCGGCGAGATCATCGGCCAGCATGTCGGCGTGCTGGCCGGCCAGGCGGGCGGCACGCTGGCCCCCTCGGTGGAGTGGTTCGTCGGCGAGGACCCGTTCGCCGTTGTGGTGGTCGACATGGATCTGGACGGCCGGCTCGACGTGGTGTCGAGCTGCACCACCGTGCCGTTCGTCTCGATCCTGCACGGCGGGTTGAGCGACATGTTCGAGGCGCGCACGTCCCTGGGCGCCGGCGAAAACCCGCGCGGCGTGGCCGCCGCCGACTTCAACCGCGACGGCCTGCCCGACCTGGCCGTGGCCAACGAGAAGAACAACAGCGTGTCGATCCTGCTGAGCCCGGGGGCCGTGGCGGCGGTGGAGCCGCCCGCCGGACTCGAACCACGCCTCCCCTCCGCGGCGTTCCCGAACCCCGCGCGGGTCGGGGCGGCGCTGGCGTTCCGCCTGCCGGCGGGCGCCGCCGCCACGAGTCTCTCGCTCTTCGACGTCCGCGGGCGGCTCGTTCGCACGTTGCCGGTGCGGGGCGTGGACGCGGTGGAGAGCCGCGCCGACTGGGATGGCCGGGACGCGGCGGGGGAGCGGGTGGCGCCGGGTGTCTACTACTACCGGGCGGTGGTCCATTCCGGAGTCGCGGGTGGGAAGGTCGTGCTGGTGCATTAGGTCGGCGGAACGGACGGCGCCGGGGCGGTGGGCGAACCACCGCCCCGCTGGCTTCGGCGGCGGCGACTGGCTATGCTCTCCGGTGATGAGCCGCTCGATCCATGCCCCCCATCCGTCGGACCGGGCCCGCCATGGCCGGAAGGGAGTCCGGGCCGCCGCGGTCCTGTTCCTGCTGACCCTGGCCGGTTGCGCCTGGCAGGTGGCCTATCGCACCCGCGCCGAGGAACTGGTCCGCGGGCACTTCCGGCGTCCTTCGGATGACCTGCCCCCCGGCGACAGCCTCGTGGTGGCCTCCTACAACATCCAGTTCGCCCGGCGCATCGACGAAGCGCTGCTTGACCTGGAGTCCGAGCCTCACCTGGCGCGCGCCGACATCCTGCTGCTGCAGGAGATGGACCCGGAGGGGTGCGAGCGGATCGCCCGCGCGCGGCATTACGACTTCGTCTACTACCCCTCGACCATCCACACGCACCATGGGCGCTATTTCGGCAATGCCATCCTGACGCGCGGGCGGATCGATGAACCGCGCTTCGTGGCGCTGCCGCGCAAGGGGCCGCTGCCGGTCACCTCGCGCATTGCGGTGGCGGCGGACGTCTGGTTCGGCG
>JADZBR010000361.1 GCA_020852035.1 Caulobacteraceae bacterium | reverse complement strand
GCGACAGCGGGAGCCTCCGGGGGCTCGGCGGCGACGTCCTCGGGCGTCGGCTGGTACTGGTAGCCGTCGGCAGGATTGAACGACATGCCGCCGGTCTGCAGCCCCTGGTCGATCTCGCGCATCACGGCGTTGACGTCGTCGGAGCCGACGGCGTTCTCCACCAGCCGCCCTTCGCGCATCGCCTGCACTTCCTTGCGGAGTTCATCGAGTTCGGACTGACGGGCCATCTCGTCGAAGCTGGCGCGGAATTCGGAGGCCATGCCGCGCAGCTTGGCCACGAACTGGCCGATCTTGCGCAGCAGGAGCGGCAGGTCCTTGGGTCCGACCACGATCAGGGCGACCGCGGCGATGACCAGCATTTCGGTGGCGCCGATTTCGGGCAGCATGGGGGCGCCTTATGCGCGAAGGCGCGGGGCGATCAAGCCCGCGCGCCGGTCAACTCTTTACGAGAGGCGGGCCTAGCCCTTGGCCTCTTCCTTCTCGCGCGGCAGCGGCTTGGCCTCGGCGGTCTCCGTCGCATCCTCGCCCTTCAGGCCGTCGCGAAAGGCGCGGATGCCCTTGGCCGCATCGCCCATGATCGACGACAGCTTGCCGCGCCCGCCGAACAGCAGCGCCACCACCGCGATCACGATGACCCAGTGAACCCAACTCATTCCGCCCATGCGGCGAACTCCTCGTTCTGTGAGCGCGAATATAGGCCGTTCGCGGCGTCAGCGCCAATGCGACGACGCGCCCCTTCTCCCCTTGCGGGAGAAGGTGGCCGGCGAAGCCGGTCGGATGAGGGGTCAAAAGTCCGCTCCGCTGCGAATCGGCGGGGGCGCCTTCGCGGAGATTTCTGAGAGACCCCTCATCCGGCGCTTCGCGCCACCTTCTCCCGCAAGGGGAGAAGGACCCTAGCCGCGATCCTCGCCCAGGAAGTCCTGGTGGAACTCCGGCGCGTCGCCATCGTCCAGCGGATCCTCCTCCGGCGCGGGCATGGAAGGGTCCGGCACGCTGAAGTCGGCGGGCAAGTCCAGGCCGAGGAGGCCGGCGGCCTTCATCTCCGCCATGCCCGGCAGGTCGGCGAGGCCGGCCAGGCCATAGTGCTCCAGGAAGGCGTCGGTGGTGCCGTAGGTCACCGGGCGGCCCGGCGTGCGGCGGCGGCCGCGCATCTTTACCAGGCCCAGCTCCAGCAGCGCGTCGAGGGTGCCGCGGCTGGCCTGCACGCCGCGCACGGCCTCGATCTCCGCGCGGGTCACCGGCTGGTGATAGGCGATGATCGCCAGGGTCTCCTGGGCGGCCTTGGAGAGCCGGCGCGGCTCCTCGCGCTGCTCGATCATCAGGAAGGAGAGGTCGGCGGCGGTCTGGAAGCGCCAGCCGCCGGCGATGTTGGCCAGCTCCACACCGCGGCCGATGTAGCGCGACTGCAGCACCGCCAGGGCGGCGATCACGTCCGCGCCGGTCGGCAGGCGCCTGGCGAGGTCGGCCTCGGTCAGCGGCCCGGCGGCGGCGAACAGCAGCGCCTCGACCCGGCGCTCGATCTCGGCCGGGTCGGTCACGCCGCCGACTTTCGGCTGCGCAGGTAGATGTCGGCGAAATGCTCCAGCTGGCGGGCTTCCAGCTCCCCCTCCTTCACAAGCTCCAGGCTCGCCGAGAGGGTGGAGGCGAGATACGAGGCGCGGCTGGGCTCGGCGTCGTCGAAGGCCATCGGCGCGACGCCGGCGAGGGCCGTCCAGCTGGCCAGTTCCGGCAGCAGCTTCTTCAGCCGCAGGCGCGCCTCTTCCAGCGGATAGGCCACCGGCGCCGACGGCGTGTAGTGGCGCGAGGCTTCCTTCTTCCGCTGGCCGACATAGGCCGCCATCAGCTCGTAGAGGTCGCCCTCCAACCTGGAGGACGGGACGATGCGGATCGCCTGCGGGTCGCCGCGCACGAAGATGTCGCGGCGCAGCTGCGGCCCCTGCAGCAGGGTCTCGGCGGCCTTGCGCCTGGCGTCGACCTTGGCGAGGCGGAAGGCGAGCTGGGCGGCCACTTCCTCGGCGGGCGCCTCCTCGCCGGCGGCCGGCTCCGGCTTGGGCAGCAGCAGGCGCGACTTCAGGTAGGCCAGCCAGGAGGCCATGACGAGGTAGTCGGCGGCGAGCGCGAAGCTGCGCCGGCGGGCCTCGCGCACGAAGGCCAGGTACTGTTCAGCGAGCTTGAGGACCGAGATGCCGAGGAGGTCGACCTTCTGGCTGCGCGCCAGCGCCAGCAGCAGGTGCAGCGGCCCCTCGTAGCCGTCGACGTCGACGATCAGCGCCTCGCCGCCCTCGGCCGCCTCGGCGGCGGCGGCGAAGTCCAGGGAGGGCTGGAAGCCGCGGCTCACGCGGCCCACCGGCCTTCGAAGGCGGCGTCGAAGCGAGCCCTGCCCTCCTCGGCGTCGAAGGGCTCGGGCGCGCGGGCGATGCGGGCCAGCGCGGCCCTGGCGCGCCGGGCGGCCTTGCCGGAGAGCGACTTCGTGCCGGCGGCGACGCCCTTCATTTCGGCCATGTCGCCGTTGCAGTGCAGGACGACGTCGCAGCCGGCGGCCAGCGAGGCGCGGGCGCGCTCGATGAAGTCGCCGTCGAGCGCCTTCATCGACAGGTCGTCGCTCATCACCAGCCCCTCGAAGCCGAGGTCGCCGCGGATGACCTGCTTGAACGCCTTCTTCGAGGTGGTGGCGGGGCGCTTCCTGTCGATGGCCTCGTAGACCACGTGGGCGGTCATCGCCATCGGCATGTCGGAGAGCACGCGGAACGGCGGGAAGTCGCGGGCGGCCAGCTCCTCATAGCTCGCCTCCACCACCGGCAGGGCCAGGTGGCTGTCGGCGCGGGCGCGGCCGTGGCCGGGGATGTGCTTGATCACCGGCAGGACGCCGCCGGCGATCAGCCCCTCGGCGGCGGCGCGGCCCAGGAGGGCGACCTGTTCGGGGGTGTCGCCATAGGCGCGGTCGCCGATCACCTCGTGGCCGTCGGGCGCCGGCACGTCGAGCACCGGCACGCAGTCGACATTGATGCCCAGGGCGGCGAGGTCGTGCGCCAGCAGGCGCGCGCCGAGGCGCGTGATCTCGCGCCGCATCAGCATGTCGTTGGAGGCCAGGTCGCCGTAGGCGCGGCCCGGCGGATAGCGGCGCCAGTTCGGCGGGCCCAGCCGCTGCACGCGCCCGCCTTCCTGGTCGATCAGCACCGGGGCGTCGGCGCGGCCCACGCAGTCACGTAGCGCGTCGATCAGCCCGCGCACCTGATCGGGCGTCTCGACGTTGCGCTTGAAGAGGATGAAGCCCCAGGGCTTCACGTCCCTGAAGAAGGCGCGCTCCTCCCGGCCGAGCTCGGTCCCGGCGCAGCCGAGGATGGCGGCGGCGATGCTCACCGGACGAAACAGCTCTTCCCGGCGGCCTTCAGGGCGTCGCAGAAGGCGGCCGCCTCGGCGCGGCTGGAAAAGCCGGTGACGGCGGTGCGGTAGAGCGTCGTGCCGTTGCGATCGATGGCCTGCACGCTCTTGCCCTTGCCGGCGGCCATGCCGGGGGCGATGCGGGCGGCCTCGTTCCAGGCGGCGTCGGCGGCGGCCGGCGAGGAGACGGCGCCGATCTGCACGGCGGCCGGACCGCCGGCGCCGGCCGCGGGCGCCGGGGCCTTGGCGGCGGGCGGAGGGGTCGCGGGTTTGGGCGCGGGGGTCGGCGCGGGCGCGGGCTTGGCGGCCGGGGTCGGCGGAGCGGCTTTCGCCGAGGGGGTGGCCGGCGCCGGCGCGGCGGCCGGCGGCAATGAGCCGCCCGTGGTCACCGGCGGGGTCGGCGGCGGCACGCGGGGCGCGGGCTCTTCCGGCGGGGCGGTGAAGGTGGGCGTGGTGGCGTTCGCCTCGACCTCGTCGGACTGGTAGATCTGCAGGCCGGCGGCCGGATCGGCGGGCTGGGCGGTGTCCGGCGGGGCGGCCTTCATCTCGCCGACCGGATCGCCGACGGTCTCGGGGCCGCCGGCGCCGTCGCGCTGGCCGCTGAAGTAGAAGATGGCGATGGCCACCACCAGGGCCACCAGCACGAAGGCGCTGACCAGGAGGGCGATGGGCGCGGGCCGGCTCTCGCGCGGCGGCGGCCGGCGGGCGTCGAAGGCCAGCGGCGGCTCGCCCCGGCCATAGGGGTCGCGCGGGTCGCGCCGATCGTAGTCTGACATCGCTGCTCTTCCAGGCTTTGCCCCGAAACGCATCGAATCGCGTTCGGAGTCCGCAGTCTAGAGGAGCGTTGCGCCTTCTGGCGCCGCCGGATGCGTCAATTCCACACGTCGAGATGGAAGAGCCGCCGGTGCTCCTCGATGGCGAAGCGGTCGGTCATGCCGGCCAGATAGTCGCAGACGATGCGGGCGCGGCCCGCCTCGCCCTGGTTCTGCGACCAGCCGAACCACTCGGTCGGCAGCACGTCGGGCTCGGCCATGAAGAGCTGGAACATCTCGGCCAGGATGCGGCGCGCCTGGCTGCGGGTGCGGTTGACGCGGAAGTGGCGATACATCCGCTCCATCAGGAAGGCGCGCAGTTGCCCGAGGTCCTCCAGCATCCCGCGGGAGAAGGCGACCAGGGCATGGTCGAGCATCCGCACGTCCTCGGCGGTCTCCACCTTGCTGGCCGCCACGCGCGCCTGGGTCTCGGCCATCACGTCATCGACCATCGCGCCGATCATCCGCCGCACCGCCTCCAGCCGCTGGATGGCCGGATCGGCGTCGGGATATTCGCGCAGCACGCCGGCCAGGATCGGGCCGATCAGCGGCACATCCAAAAGTTCCTTCAGGTGGAAGAGGCCCGCCTGCACCCCGTCATCGACGTCGTGGTTGTTGTAGGCGATGTCGTCGGCGAGCGCGGCCACCTGGGCCTCGGCAGACGCCCAGGTGCCCAGGCGCAGGTCATAGCCCTGGGTAAACTTGTCGATCGCCTGCCAGGATGGGCGGCCCAGTTTGTCGGTCACCGGCCCGTTGTGCTTGACCACCCCCTCCAGGGTCTCCCAGGTCAGGTTGAGGCCGTTGAACCTCGGGTAGCGGTGCTCCAGTTCGGCCACCACGCGGAAGGTCTGGACGTTGTGGTCGAAGCCGCCCCACTGCTGCATCTGGATTTCCAGTTCGTCCTCGCCGGCGTGGCCGAACGGCGGGTGGCCCAGATCGTGGGCGAGGGCGATGGTCTCGGCGAGGTCGGCGTCCAGACCCAGCGCCGTGGCCACCGAGCGGGCGATCTGCGCCACCTCCAGCGAGTGGGTGAGGCGGGTGCGGAAGTGGTCGCCCTCGTGCGCCACGAAGACCTGGGTCTTCTCCTTCAGCCGGCGGAAGGCCGTGCAGTGGATGATGCGGTCGCGATCGCGGGCGAAGGGCGTGCGGGTGCGGCTCTCCGGCTCCGGGTGCTGGCGGCCCAGCGAGCGCGTGGGGTCTTCGGCGAAGGAGGCTCTGGGCGGGACGGGGCTTTGCAAGGGCGCTTTCTCGTGCGGCCTCTTGGTCGAAGCCGGTTGCGGACTCATATAGCTTCGCAGAGAGTTTTCCACAGGCCCATGACCGAACCCGCCATCACCCTCTCCGCCGCCGCCGCCCAGCGCATCCGCACGATCGCCGACGCCGAGGGCCGCGACCTGATGCTGCGCCTGGCCGTCGACGGCGGCGGCTGCTCGGGCTTCCAGTACAAGTTCGACCTGGTCGAAGCCGGCGAGCCCGACGACCTGAGGATCGAACGGGACGGCGCCGCGGCGCTGGTCGACGAGGTGTCGATGGTGCTCCTGAAAGGCTCGGAGATCGACTTCGTCGATGAGCTGGCCGGCGCGGAGTTCCGCGTTCACAACCCCAACGCCAAGTCCAGCTGCGGCTGCGGCGTGAGTTTTTCGATCTAGCTTACCTCTTGCCCACAAGAAAAGGGTGTCATCCCGGACGGCCCGCAGGGACGATCCGGGACCCAGGGCCAACGCACTGTAGAACCCCCTGGGTCCCGACTCTCCGCTTCGCTGCGGCCGGGATGACACTCTAGGTTGTTGTGTGTATGGTTTTCGAGTGGAGCGACTCTACTACGTCTATATCCTCGCCAGCCAACGTAACGGCACGCTCTACACCGGCGTCACTGGCAATCTCGCCAAGCGCGTCTACGAGCACCGCGAAGATCTTCGCGCCGGCTTCACCCGGCGCTACGGCGTCAAGCATCTCGTCTGGTACGCGATCCACAACGAGGTCACCGAAGCCATCGCCCACGAGAAGAAGCTCAAGCGCTGGCGGCGAGCCTGGAAGCTTGACCTGATCGAGAAACTCAATCCTCAGTGGCGCGATCTGTACGAAACCCTCAACAGCTGACTCCTCAACATCATGAAGCAGCCTGTCGTCACAGTCCTGGAGGGTGGTCGAATAACGATCCCGAAGGCCATTCGCGACCGTAGAGGATGGTCCGGCGGCACACGTCTGATCATCGAATTCGATTCCGAGGGGGTGTGTCTCAAGACGCCGCCGGCCGGCCCGGCCAAAGGCGGTGCTCAATCCTAGCGGCGAACTTGAGCCCGAGGCGTCGCAAGCCTAATCCTGGCCGCCATGCGGATCGCCACCTGGAACGTCAATTCGGTCAATGCGCGGCTTGAGACCGTGCTGCGCTGGTTCGAGACGGAACAGCCCGACGTCGCCTGCCTGCAGGAGATCAAGTGCGTCGACGAGAAGTTCCCCGCCGAGGCGTTCGAGCGGCTGGGCTACAACGTCGCCGTCCACGGGCAGAAGACCTACAACGGCGTGGCCATGCTCTCGAAGACGCCGCTGGAGGACGTCCGCAAGGGCCTGCCCGATGGCGAGGGCGACGACCACGCCCGCTATATCGAGGCGGTGGTCTCCGGGCCTGTGCCGGTGCGGGTCGGCGGCATCTACCTGCCCAACGGCAATCCGATCGGGACCGAGAAGTTCGCCTACAAGCTTGCCTGGATGGACCGGCTGCATCGCCACGCCCAGGCGCTGCTGGCGCTCGAGGAACCGCTGGTGCTGTGCGGCGACTACAACGTCATCCCCGAGCCGCGCGACGCCGACAAGCCGGAAGCCTGGCTGGGGGACGCGCTCTTCCAGCCGGAGAGCCGGGCGGCGTTCCGGGGGCTGAAGAACCTCGGCCTGACCGAAGCCTTCCTGGAGATCGACGGCGCGCCGGAGAGCTACACCTTCTGGGACTACCAGGCCGGCGCTTGGAATCGGAACCACGGCATCCGCATCGACCACCACCTGCTCTCGCCGCAGGCGGCCGACCGGCTGCGGGCTTGTGTCATCCATCGCGACGTGCGCGGCTGGGAGAAACCCTCCGACCATGTGCCGGTGGTGATCGAGCTGGAGGTCTAGGATGATCAAGCTGACGTTCTGCCTCGTCCGCCGGCCGGAACTCTCCCGCGCCGAGTTTCAGCGGTATTGGCGCGAAATCCACGCCCCGCTGGTCGCCAGCGTGCAGGCGGCGCTGCGTATCCGCCGCTACGTTCAGACCCACAGTCTGCCGCAGGACGCCTCCGAGGGCCTGCGGGCGCTGCGCGGCGGACCGTTCGGCTACGACGGCGTGGCGCAACTGTGGTGGGAGAGCCTGGAGGTCATGGCCGGGCTCTCCGAAGACCCCGCCGCCATCGAGGCCGGCCGCCTGCTGCTGGAGGACGAGCGGCGGTTCATCGATCTTTCCCGCTCGCCGCTCTGGTGGGGCGAGGAGCACGAAATCGTCGCGCTATAGCTTGACGCTGTAAATTAATAGCGTGAGGGTCGCCCGCGAAGGGAGCGACCCATGACCCAGTTGATCGCCGCCACCGCCTTCTTCCTAGCCATCCATTTCTTCGTCTCGGGCACGCGGCTGCGCGACGCCATCACCGGCAAGATCGGCGAAGGCCCCTACATGGGCCTCTTCGTGCTGGCCTCGTTCGCGGGCATCGGCTGGCTGGTGTTCGGCTACGGCCAGGCGCGGGCCTCGCCGGACAACCTGGTGTTCTGGGGGGTCACCGAGCCGCTGCGCTGGGCGCAGATCGCCCTGATGCTGGTCGCGATGAGCTTCATCGTCATCGGCGTCGCCACGCCCAACCCGACCGCCGTGCGCGGGGAAGGCAAGATCGACGACGAGAACGTAGTGCGCGGGATGCTGCGCGTGACCCGCCACCCGTTCCTTTGGGGCGTGGCGATCTGGGGATTCGGACACCTGCTGGTGAACGGCGACCTCGCCAGCCTGATCCTGTTCGCCGCGATGCTCGCCCTGGCGCTGTTCGGGACCGCCAGCATCGACGCCAAGCGCCGGCGGGCGCTCGGCGACAAATGGGACGCCTTCGCCGCGCGCACCTCCAATGTGCCCTTCGGCGCCATCGCGGCGGGCCGCCAGCAGCTCCGGCTCGGCGAGATCGGCTGGTGGCGGATCGGGCTGGGGGTGCTGGTCTGGGCCGCGCTGCTGGTCGTCCATCCCTACGCGTTCGGGGTCCCCGCCCTGCCGGCTTGAATCCCACTTCCGCTCATCCCCGCGAAAGCGGGGACCCCGGTGTTTTATCGAAGGGCGCGGGCGTTGACGGTCAACAAAAAGGCCTGGGTTCCCGCTTTCGCGGGAATGAGCGGATCAAGGATCGATGCCTTGGCGTGAACGCCGGGCTCGATCATGTAACCTTAAGCCTTCGCGCCCCAGTGCGGGCGCGGCGGGTCGAGCACCTGATCCATGATGTCGAAGATGCTCTGGATCTGCAGCACGCCCTTCCTCGTGCGCTCCTTCTCCGGGATCGGTTTGCCGACATCGACCACCTCGAACATGTTCGGCCCGTCGATCACGATCACCAGGTCGCCCTCGTGGAACAGGCAGCGCAACTGTTTGCCGCCGACCGTCGCCTCCAGGTCGATCAGCCGGGCCATGAAGGCGGGGTGGACCAGGTAGCGCGCTTCCACCTGATCGGTGCCGTAGACCTCGAAGGCGCGCTCGAACTGGCTGGATTCCAGACCGACCCGCTCGAATCCCGCGCGCTTCCATTTGAAGAACCGCTCGCGGTTGACCACCGTGGTGCCGAGGAACTTCTTGGGAAAGGCGATGCGGATGATCTGGCCGCGGAAGGTGGTCACCCAGCGCCGGTTCTTGCCCGACCCGCGCTCCTCCTCCAGGTGGGCTTCGTAGAGCTGGAAGTCGCAGCCGCGGCGGTGGCCGGCGAACAGATCCTCGAAGGACTTGCGCTCGTAGTAGGGCAGGATGTCGAAACCGCGCGCCGCCTCGAAGGCCGGCGGGTCGAAGCCTTCGATCATGTAGGAGAGCTTCAGGGCCTCGGCGAGCTTGGAGAGCACCGCGGCCTTGCAGCGGTTCTGGAAGCGCGCCAGCGGCTGGTAGATCCAGGCCGAGCCGCCGGCGATCACGAAGCCGGCGATCCAGACGAAGGGGTCGGCGTCGCGCGCCAGGGCCGAGAAGATCGTCGCCAGCACCAGCCCGGCGGGCACGACCAGAATCCACAGCCGGCTCCAGAAGGTCTTCCAGGTCGCCAGCCGCTCGGCCTCCATCGGCGCCAGCGTCGGCTCGATGATGCTCACATAGAGCTGCTCGAAGGCCGCCTCGTCGATCTTCTCGCTGGTCAATTCGCTCATGGCGCGCTCGGCAGGCGGTCGTCGAGGGCGAAGTCGACCGCCGCCCGGGCGTGGATCTCGGCGGTGTCGAAGGTCGGTATATCGACGTCGCCGGGGCCGAGGATCATGCCGATCTCGGTGCAGCCGAGGATCACCCCGTCGATCCCCTCCCCGTCCCGCATCGCGGCGATCAGCGCCAGCAGCTCGGCCTTGGAGGCGGGCGAGACGACGCCCTTCACCAGCTCGTCGAAGATGATCGCGTGCACCCGGTCGCGGCCGGCCGCATCGGGAATCGCCGCCTCGACGCCGTGGCGCGCCAGCCGCTCGCGATAGAACGGCTGCTCCATCGTGTAGCGGGTGGCCAGCAGCAGCGGGCGCTGGGCGCCCGTCGCCCGAATCGCATCGGCAGCGGCGTCGGCGATGTGGATCAGCGGCAGGTCGACCGCCGCCTGCACCCGGTCGGCGACCTTGTGCATGGTGTTGGCGCAGATCACCAGCGCCTCGGCGCCGGCGGTCCAGAGGAGGCGCGCGGCCTCCACCTGATGGCGGCCCACGGTGTCCCAGTCGTCGTCGGCCATCGCCGCCTCCAGCGGCGCGAAGTCGACCGAGCGCAGCACCAGCGGGGCGGAATGGTGCCCGCCCAGCCGCTCGCGCGTCATGCGATTGATCAGCTGGTAGTAGAGCACCGTGCTCTCCCAGCTCGTGCCGCCGGTGAGACCCAGCAGCCGCATGGCTCAGATGTCCGCGTAGACGTGGCGCTCGCCCGCCGCGCCCGGATGGGTGACGGCGCCGAGGTGCGCCGGTCCGACCCCTTGCGCCCACTTCCAGATGGCGCCGGAGCCGTAGTCGGTCACGCGGGGTTTCCACTCGCGCTTGCGGTGCTCCAGCTCGATGGGGTCGACCTCCAGGTCGATGGTCCCGGCCTCGGCGTCGATGGAGATGATGTCGCCGTCCTTGACCAGCGCGATAGGCCCGCCGTCCTGCGCCTCCGGGCCGACGTGGCCGATGCAGAGGCCGCGCGTGGCGCCGGAGAACCGCCCGTCGGTCAGCAGGGCGATGTTCTCCACCCCCTGGCCGTAAAGCGCGGCGGTGGTGGCCAGCATCTCGCGCATGCCGGGGCCGCCCTTGGGGCCCTCGTAGCGGATCACCAGCACGTCGCCTTCCTTGTAGTCGCGCGCCTCGACGGCGGCGAAACAAGCCTCCTCGCCGTCGAACACGCGGGCCGGGCCGCGATGCTTCTGGTGCTTGAGGCCGGCGACCTTCACGATGGCGCCGTCGGGCGCCAGCGAGCCCCAGAGCCCGACCACGCCGCCGGTCGGCGACAGCGGGTTGGACACCGGACGGATCACCTCCTGGTCGCGCCATTTCACCTCGGCGACGTTCTCGGCCAGGGTCTTGCCGGTCACGGTCATGCAGTCGCCGTGCAGGTAGCCGCCCTCAAGCAGGGTCTTCAGCAGCATGGGCACGCCGCCGGCCTCGCCCATGTCCTTGGCCACGAACCGGCCGCCCGGCTTCAGGTCGGCGACGTAGGGGGTGCGGGCGGCGATCTCGGCCACGTCGCGCAGGGTGAACTTGATGCCGACCTCGTGGGCCATGGCCGGCAGGTGCAGGGCGCCGTTGGTGGAGCCGCCGGTGGCGGCCACCACCACGGCGGCGTTCTCGAAGGCCTTCAGGGTGCAGATGTCGCGCGGGCGGATGTTCTGTTCGATCAGCCGCATCACCGCCTCTCCAGACGCGATCGCGTAGGCGTCGCGGTCGGTATAGGGCGCGGGCAGCGCGCTGGAGAGCGGCAGGGCCAGGCCGATGGCTTCGGAGACGCAGGCCATGGTGTTGGCGGTGAACTGGCCGCCGCAGGCGCCGTCGCCGGGGCAAGCGTGCTCCTCGACCTGGCAAAGGCGCTTCTCGTCGATGGTCCCGGCGGAGAACTGGCCGACCGCCTCGAAGACGTCCTGCACGGTCAGGTCCTTGCCGTCGAGCCGGCCCGGCATGATCGAGCCGCCGTACATGAAGACGCTCGGCACGTTCAGCCGCAGCATGGCCATCATCATGCCCGGCAGGCTCTTGTCGCAGCCGGCCAGGCCGACCAGCGCGTCATAGGCGTGGCCGCGCATTGTCAGTTCCACCGAGTCGGCGATCAGGTCGCGGCTGGCGAGCGACGAGCGCATCCCCTCGTGGCCCATCGCGATGCCGTCGGTGACGGTGATGGTGCAGAACTCGCGCGGGGTGCCGCCGGCCTTCTTGACGCCTTCGGCGGCGGCGTTGGCCTGGCGCATCAGGGCGGTGTTGCAGGGCGCGGCCTGGTTCCAGCAGGAGGCGACGCCGACGAACGGCTGGGCGATCTCGCGGCTGCCCAGGCCCATCGCGTAGAAGTAGGACCGCTGCGGCGCCTTCGAGGGCCCCTCGGTCACATGCCGGCTCGGCAGCTTCGACTTATCCCAGGTCCCGTCTGGCCGTTTGTGCATCTCACGCCTCCCGCTACTGAGGGAGGGCCTTAGCGCGCGAGGGCGAATACGCAAAGCTTGGTTGCGCTACAGCGCCTCTTCGATGGCCTTCACCACCTCGGGGTCGTCCGGCGTGGTGCGCGGGCCGAAGACGTTGATCAGCTTGCCGTCCTTGCCGACCAGCAGCTTGTGGAAGTTCCACACCGGCTCCGCCGGTTCGCCGACCTCTTCCTTGGCCCACTTGTAGAACGGGTGGGCGTCGTCGCCCTTCACGTCGACCTTGGCGGCCATCGGGAAGTCGATCCCGTAGGTGGTGCGGCAGAACGCCTCGATCTCCTCGGCGGTCCCCGGCTCCTGGCCGGCGAACTGGTTGGAGGGCACGCCCAGCACCACCAGGCCCTTGTCCTTGTAGTCGGAATAGAGCTTCTCCAGCGCGTCGTACTGCGGCGTCAGCCCGCACTTGGAGGCGACGTTCACCACCAGCACCACCTTGTCCTTGAAGGTGGTCATCGGCAGCGGCCCGCCGGTCAGGGCGTCGAAGGAATAGTCGTAGGCGTTGGACATGGCTGGCCTCCAGGGTGGAGCTGAAACCTAGGCCGCCGCCTGCTCCACCGCCAGAGCCAGATCGAGCGCGCGGGCGGCTTCCGCCACGTCGACCACCGGCCGGGGCGAGGCGCCGCGCACCGCCGCCAGGAAGCCCTCGACGCTGACCTTGAGCGAATCCTTGCCGGCCGGCGTCTCGGCGAAAGCCTCGTCGAGCGCGAAGGGCGTGGTGTTGCGGAAGGTGCGGGCCACGAAGTCGATCTCCACCTCGCCGGAGGGGAAGACCAGCTTCATCGTCCGCCGGCGGCCCTCGGCGATGCGCGAGGCGTCGAAGATGCAGGAAAAGCCGTCGTCGAAATCGACCTCGGCGCGCACCCGGTCGAGGCCGTCAGTCCCCTCCCCTTCGGCTTCCACCGCCAGGGGATCGGCGTCGGTGAGCGCCAGGGCGAGGTCAAGGTCGTGGATCATCAGGTCCAGCACCACCGAGACGTCGCGGCTGCGCGGCGAGGGCGGGCCGTGGCGCACGGCCTCCAGTCGCAGGGGCCGCTCGGGGATGTCGAGCAGGCCCATCGCCTGGAAGACCACGCGCTCCTGATGGCCGACGGCGACCACCCGGCCCCGCCGCGCGGCCTCGGCGGCGATCTTGTCGGCGGTCTGCAGATCGACGGTCAGCGGCTTTTCGACATAGAGATGCGCGCCGGCCTGCAGAGCCGCCAAGGCCGCTTCGGCGTGGGCCACCGCGGGCGAGGCGATGGTCAGCACGTCCACCTCGGCGAGCAGCGCCTCCAGGCTGTCGAACCCGCGCGCGCCGTGACGGCCGGCGACTTCCGCGGCGCGCTCGGGATGCAGGTCGTAGATGCCGACCAGGCGCACGCCGTCCAGTTCCGCGTACTTGTTCGCGTGATAGCCGCCGAAGACGCCGGCGCCGATCACGCCCGCGCGAAGCTCATCCGCCATGCCGGCCTCCTTCGCGCGCGGCCCTAGCACGTGCGATTGTGATGACGCCACCGATTGGCCCCGCTTGCCCGGCAAGCTATGAGCCGAGCCGTCGAAACCGGAGCGCCCCGTGGCCCGCCTCTTCAACGCCTACGTCATCGTCGACTGGAGCGCCGCGGCCAAGCCCGCGACGGGCGCCGACAGCGTGTGGATCGGCGTCCTGAAGCGCGACGTGCGCTTTCGCCTGGCGTTCGAGGCGCACAACCCGCCGACCCGCGCGGCCGCCGAGGCCAAGCTGAACGAGATCCTCGACGACCTGAAGAAGCGTTCCGAGCGCTGCCTCTTGGGCGTCGATTTCCCGCTGGGCTTCCCGCGCGGCTTCGCCGAGGCGCTGAAGCTGCCGGGCGAAGCGCCCTGGCGCGCGGCCTGGGACCAGCTGGCCAGGATGGTCAAGGACAAGCCCGACAACACCAACAACCGCTTCGGCGTCGGCTCGGAGATCAACCGGCGGCTGACCGGCGGGCCGTTCCCCTTCTGGGGCTGCCCGCCGAAGGACGCGCTCACCACCCTGCAGCCCAAGCGCACCCGCGCCCACGGCCCGGACGACCTGCCGGAGTTCCGCCACGCGGACCTGGCGGCCAAGGGCGCGGCGTCGATCTGGAAGCTCTACTACAACGGCTCGGTCGGCGGGCAGGCCATCCTCGGCATCCCGATGATCCGCCGGCTGAAGGACGCGCGCGGCGAGGCGATGCGCGTCTGGCCGTTCGAGACCGGCTACAAGGCGCTGACCGAGGACGGCCTGGCCGGCGTCGATGTGGTCGCCGCCGAGGTCTATCCCTCGCTGTTCAAGGCCGCGCCGGCCCCCGGCGAGGTGAAGGACGCCGCCCAGGTGCGGGTCACCGCCGAGCACTTCGCCAGGCTGGACGAGGCCGGCAAGCTCTCCGCCGCCTTCGCGACCGCCAAGGACGCCGACCCGGCGACCGTCGCCGCCGCCGAGCGCGAGGAAGGCTGGATCCTGGGGGTCTAAGAACTCCCTCTCCCGGTCGGGAGAGGGAAATCCGACGGCGAAGCCGGCGAGAGGGTGAGGGCCGCAGACCCCTCCGGAAAGGCCGCAAGCCCTCATCCTCGCCGCGCTCCGCGCGTCTTTCCTTCTCCCGGCCGGGAGAAGGAGGGTTAGAGCCGCCGCGCCAGTAGCAGCCACCTCGTCCCGAGGAAGCCGAAGGCCGCGAAGCTGGCGATGATCACGCCCCAGACGATGCCGACCAGCCCGTGGCCCATCGGGATGGCGAACCACCAGGAGAGCGGCGTCATGATCAGGGCGTAGCTGATCATGTGGGTGATGGTCGGCACCAGCACGTCGCCGCGCGCCCGCAGCGCCTGGGCGATCACCACCTGCAGGGCGTCCGGCAGGAAGAACAGGCACGAGAGCACCAGCGCCGGCACGGCCAGGGCGATGGCGGCCGGGTCGGTGGTGTAGCCCTCGGAGATCAGCTCCGCCGCCGGCCAGATGGCCAGCGAGACCACCACGCCGAAGATCGCCGCCGCCGTAAAGCCGATCATGCCGGCGCGCCGCACGCCCGGCAGGTCGCGCGCGCCATAGGCCCGGCCGACCAGCACCGTGGTCGCCGTCGCCAGGCCCAGCGGCACCATGAACACCACCGAGGCGACGTTCACCACCACCGCCCAGGAGGCCACGGCCAAGACGCCGATCCAGCCGGCGACCACGTTCATCCCGGCGAAGGCGGCGACCTCGAAGAAGTTGGAGGCGCCGGCGCCATAGCCGATGCGCCGCTGCTCGCGCTCGTCGGCGCGGTCGCGGCGGGGCTTGTCGAAGACGCCCAAGGCGCGCGCCTCGGCCATCCGCCAGATGTAGGCGAGCGTCAGGATCGCCAGCGCCGCCCGCGCTCCGAAGGTCGCCCAGCCGCCGCCCATCGCGCCCATCGCCGGCAGGCCGAAGGTTCCCGGCACCAGCAGCAGCAGCAGGCCCAGGTTGACGATGTTGCCGATCCACATGATCCAGGAGACCACGCCGGGCTTGGACAGCGCCTCCAGCCAGGAGGAGCCGGCCACCGACATGGTGGTGAAGGGCAGCGAGAGGGCGAAGATCACAAGCACCTCGCCCGCGCCGCGCGCCAGGTCCTTCTCCAGGCCGATGGAGTGCAGGAACAAGGGCCCGAGCGCGATCATGATCGCCGCCGCCACGATCCCGATCCAGGAGCCGTAGACCAGCCCCCGGCGCAGCACCGCGCCGGCCTCGGCCCGGCGGCCCTCGCCGATGTAGCGGGCGGTCATCACCTGCACCCCGACCAGCAGGCCGAGGGAGACGGTGAGCGCCACCGCCGTCGGCGCCCAGCCGAGCGAGTGGTAGCCCAGCTCGCGCGCCGAGAAGCGGCCGACCACTACCGCGTCGCACAGGCCCATCGTCATGATGCCCAGGCGCGACAGCACGACCGGGCCGGCGAGACGCAGCAGCTCAGAGGTTTCCGCGCGAAGATCGGCGCCGCGCGCCTCCGGCGGAGTCGCCACGCCAGCGTCGGGGGACGCCATCGGTCTTGCCTTTCAAAGAGCCGCGGAAGGTGGCGAGCGGCGCGCCCTCGCACAAGCGGCGCGCGCCCGGCGGACGGAAATCAAGCCTCGCCGTGGCCTTGGGGCAACAGCGGTATGCCCTCGACCACATCGCACCTTATCGCTCTATATTGACTCCATAACAGGGCGTATTTAGGAGCAAATAAGGAACAATGCGGAATGATTTCGATGTCCGAGGAGCTCTACACGGTCGAACGCGCCGCCGCCCGCCTCGGCGTGCACGGCAAGACGGTGCTGCGCGCCATCCGCGAGGGCCGCCTGCGCGCCACGCGCATCGGCAAGGCTTACCGCATCACCCGGAGCGACCTCGACGCCTTCGCCGGCGTCCCCGCCGCCCCGCCCGCGCCGGCGCGCATGACCGGCATCGTCGAGCTCTCCGACATCGACGCGGCGACCCAACACCGCCTGACCGTCGCCCTGCAGGGCTCGCTGATCTCGCCGCACGGCCGCGCCGAGTCCTTTCACCTGGACACCGCCTACGACCCCGAGCGGCGCACGCTGAAAGTCGTCGCCATCGGCGCCCTGGCCGACGTCACCGCCCTGATGCAGACCCTCACCGCCATCGTGCAGGCGCTGCGATGAGCGCCGTCTACCGCTCGCCCGAGGCTGCCTGCGCGATCGCGCAGGCCTACACGCGCGCGCTGGCCGGCTGGCCGGTCCCGCACGAGGAGATCGTCCTGCCGACCGCCCAAGGCGAGACCTTCGTCGTCGCCTGCGGGCCGACGGACGCCCCGCCGCTCATCCTGCTGCACGGCTCGCAGGCCAACGCGGCGGCCTTCATGTTCGACGCGCCGGCCTTCGCGCAGGACTTCCGCGTCTACGCCGTCGACATGATCGGCGAGCCCGGCCGCTCGGCGCCGGTGCGCCCGCCGCTGGCCGGAGAGGCCCACGCGCTCTGGCTGGGCGAGGTGCTGGCGGGCCTTAGCGTGGCGCGCGCGGCGTTCTACGGCGTCTCGCTCGGCGGCTGGTTGGCGCTCGACTACGCCAGGCGGCGGCCGGAGAAGGTCGCGGCCCTGGCGCTCAACGTCCCGGCCGGGATCGGCGGGCAGAAGAACTTCCTTCTCGCCGCCGCGCCCTTGATGCTGCTCGGCCCCTGGGGCGCGCGGAAGGTGCGCGAACTGGTCTTCGGCCCGGCGCCGGCCGAGATTCCCGCCGCCGCCCGCCCGTTTGTGGAGATGATGGGCGTGATCGGCCGCGGCTTCCGCCCGCGGGTGGAGACCCTGCCGCGCCTGACCGACGCCGAGCTCGCCGGCCTTTCCATGCCCCTCTGGGCGGTCTTCGCCGGCCGCGACGTGCTGCTCGACGGCCCCGGCGCGGCCGCGCGCCTGCGGACCCTCGCGCCCCACGCCGAGGTGATCCTGCTCCCCGAGGCGCGCCACTTCATCCCCGGCCAGGCCGCCGCCGTGGCCGCGTTCCTGAGGAAGGCCGCCTGAGCCATGCCCGACCAGCTCCTCGAAATCGCCGGCCGGCGCGTGCTGCTGTTCGCCGAGGAGGGCCCTCCCCTCGCCCACGCGCGCGACGTGAACGACTTCATCAGCGCTCTTTGGGAGACGAAGGCTGACTGGGCAGCCATCCCGACCACGCGCCTGACGCCGGACTTCTGGCGGCTCTCAACGCGGCTGGCGGGCGAGGTGATCCAGAAGTTCGTGAACTACCGCGCTGGGTTGGCGATCATCGGGGATATCTCGGCGGAAATCGCGGCGAGCGGATCGCTTCGCGATTTCGTGCGCGAGTCCAATTCAGGTTCGGCTGTCTGGTTTGTGCAGGACATCAGGGATCTGGACGCCCGACTACGCGGGGTTAATTCGCCGTAAGACGCCCACTTTCTGCTGTCGGAGCGCAGCGCGCCAAGACTAGCCTCCGACAGCGGAGGAGATTGCGAATGTTCATCGATCTGTTGGCTCTCGCCCTTGCCGCGACAGCCTCCCAGGGCGCGAATCTCGACAGCAAGCCCGCGTGTTCGATCTCGACGCAGGTCAATGTGCTGTATTGCATCTGGCGCAAGCCAGAGGGCCAGCTGAGGTACACCGGCATGCCGCCGGAAAAGCTCGCCGACGCGCCGGACGGACCGTGGTCGCCGACGGCCGAACTTCCCGAGGCGCCCGGAGGAGTGGGCCGGCCGGCTGTCGTCCAGCTGGCGAGCGGCCGGTTGCTGGTGGCGGCGCGCGGCGCGGACGGTCGGCTGCGAACCATCACCTACCAGCCCAATCAAGGGCGCTGGTTCGCCTGGCGAGACGCCGACCTGACGCTGGCCGCGGACGAAACACCGTCCTGCGTGGCGATCGGCGAGGAAGCGGTCTGCTATGCGGGACCGACCGCGCCGAAATCGGTGCGGGTGCCGCCGCAGCCCTGACCGTCAGAGCGGAATGTTGTCGTGCTTCTTGCGCGGGTTCTCCAGCACCTTCCCCCGCAGGCTCTTCAGCGCCCGCACGATCCGCTTCCTCGTCCCATGCGGCATGATCACATCGTCGATGTAGCCGCGTGAGGCGGCCACGAACGGGTTGGCGAACCGCGCCTTGTACTCGGCCTCATGCTCGGCGATCTGCTCGGCGCTGGCGTTGCGGAAGATGATCTCCACCGCGCCCTTGGAGCCCATCACCGCGATCTCGGCGCTCGGCCAGGCGTAGTTGACGTCGCCGCGGATGTGCTTGGAGCTCATCACGTCGTAGGCACCGCCGTAGGCCTTGCGGGTGATCAGGGTGATCTTCGGCACCGTCGCCTCGGCGTAGGCGAACAGGAGCTTGGCGCCGTGGCGGATCAGGCCGCCCTGCTCCTGCTTCGTCCCCGGCATGAAGCCCGGCACGTCGACGAAGGTGATGATCGGAAACTCGAAGGCGTCGCAGAAGCGCACGAAACGGGCGGCCTTGCGGCTGGAATCGATGTCCAGCACGCCGGCCAGCACCTGCGGCTGGTTGGCGACGATGCCCACCGGCTGGCCGTCGAGGCGCGCGAAGCCGCAGACGATGTTCTGCGCGAACCCCGGCGAGACCTCGAAGAAGTCGGCCTCGTCGACGACCTTCGAGATCAGTTCCTTGATGTCGTAGGGCTTGTTGGGGTTGGCCGGCACCAGGGTGTCGAGGCTGGGCTCCTCGCGGTCCGGCTCATCGAAGCTCTCACGCTCGGGCGGCTTCTCGCGGTTGGAGCGGGGCAGGAAGTCGACCAGCCGGCGGACCTGGGTCAGGGCCTCCAGGTCGTTCTCGAAGGCGCCGTCGGCGACGCCGCTCTTTAAGGCATGGACGCGGTAGCCGCCGAGGTCCTCGTGGGTGACGTCCTCGTGGGTGACCGTCTTCACCACGTCCGGGCCGGTCACGTACATGTAGGACGTGTCCTTGACCATGAAGATGAAGTCCATGATCGCCGGCGAATAGACGTCGCCGCCGGCGCAGGGACCCATGATCACCGCGATCTGCGGGATGACACCGGAGGCCAGGGTGTTCTGCAGGAAGATGTCGGCGTAGCCGGCCAGGCTGTCGACGCCCTCCTGGATGCGCGCGCCGCCGGAATCGAACAGGCCGATCACCGGGGCGCCGACCTTCATCGCCTGCTCGTAGAGCTTGACCACCTTGGCCGCGTGCGCCGCGCCCAGGCTGCCGCCGATGACGGTGAAATCCTTGGCGAAGACGTAGACCATGCGGCCGTTGATGTGGCCCCAGCCGGTGATCACCCCGTCGCCCGGCTGGCGGTTCTTCTCCATGCCGAAGTCGGTGACGCGGTGTTCGACGAACATGTCGAACTCCTCGAAGGAGCCCTCGTCGAGCAACAGGTCGATGCGCTCGCGGGCGGTGAGCTTGCCGCGCTTGTGCTGGGCCTCCACGCGCGCCGGGCCGCCGCCGGCCTTGGCCATGTCCCTGCGACGGTCGAGCTCTTCGAGGATGTCTTTCAACGGCTTGGCCCTTACCTGCGCGCGCCCTGGGCGGCAGGGGTATCGGGCGCGCGGGGCCATGCCAAGTCCTGCCCCTGCGGCGCCCCTTGGCGCGGCAAGCGACCAAACGACGAACGCCGGCGCCCGATCGCGCGGCCCGAAGCGTTTTGAAGACCAGGCCCGATTTTCTTGAGAACCGCCCTTGCGGCCAGGAACAGGGCCTCCCAACTAGGGCGAGCCCTTCGGGGCGTTTCCTCCCTATACGACCTGGCCGCGCCGGACTGGCGCGGCCGTTTTCGTTTCCGGGCGGGCGATTGCGGAGAGGTCCTGCGTCCTTCGAGACGCCCGCTGCGCGGGCTCCTCAGGATGACTAAAGCAGCACAAACCTAGTCATGGTGAGGAGCGCGGAGCGCGTCTCGAACCACGCAGGGCCAAGCGGCGCCGTTCAGGCCGGCACGCGGCCGTGACGGCGGGCCATCTCGGCGACCGTGGCGTGGAACTCCTCGACCATCTCGCCGAGGATCTGGGCCACGGGCTTCACCTCGTCGATGCGTCCGGCGACCTGGCCCGAGAGCGCGATCGAGGATTCCATGTCGCCGCCGAAGTAGAGATCGGTGGCCTTGCCGAACTCGGCCATGATGCTCGGGCCGGGGTCCTTCTCCAGGCGGCTGGTCTTCTCGGTGCGAAGCGCCCGCAGCGCCGGGCCGGGGCCGAAGCGGTTGAGGAAGACGGTGTCGGTCTCCCTGGCCTCCAGGATGGCGTCCTTCCAGTTCTGGTGGACCGGCGATTCCTTGGCCGAGACCATCCGCGTGCCCAGCTGCACGCCCTCGGCGCCGAGGGCGAAGGCCGCGGACATGGTCCGCCCGCAGGTGACACCACCGGCGGCGATCACCGGCACGCCCACCTTCGAACAGACCAGCGGCAGCAGCACCATCGAGGCGACCTCGCGCGGGTTCTTGAACCCGCCGCCTTCGCCGCCCTCGACGACCAGCCCGTCCACGCCGGCCTCCACCGCCTTCAGCGCCGCCGAGAGCGAGGGGACCACGTGGAAAACCGTCAGGCCCGCGTCCTTCAGTTGGGCGCAGTACTTGGTCGGATCGCCCGCCGAGGTGGTGACGAACTTCACGCCCTGGTCGATCACGAACTTCACGATGTCCGGGTCGCGCACGAACGCCTGGGCGATGTTCACGCCGAACGGCTTGTCGGTCAGCGTCCGCATCCTGGCGATCTCGCCGCGCACCGCGTCGAGTTCGCCCGAGGAGGTCTCGATGATCCCCAGCCCGCCGGCGTTGGACACCGCCGAGGCCAGCTGCGCACGGGCGATCCAGCCCATCGGCGCCTGCACGATGGGGTATTCGACCCCGAGCAGCTCGGACACACGCGTCCTGATCATCAGCCTTCCTCCCACTTTCCGCGAAGCGTTGTGGTTTCACCTAGCGGAAGACAAGACGGATTCAAACGCTTGTTTGGCTGAGGGCGGATCGCGCCCCGGCTAGACGGGGCTGGGCCAGGGGAACGGCCCGGCGGAATGGAACGAACCGCCCTGCGGGTTGGCGCGGTTCACCACGATGTCGGCCTCGTCGCCGTTCTTCAGCCGCAGCCGGCAGGCGAGCCCGCCGGTCATGGCGCTGACCAGCACGGGAAACGGCGCGGTCAGCTTGCCCTCGACCGAACGGGTGCGCGACGAGCGCTGGACGTTCTCCCAGAGAGTCGCCTCGTAGAAGGTGCGGGTCTCTTCCTCGCCGACGACCAAGGTTCCATGCCCGCTCGTCTGGCCCACGAGCCGCTTCATGCGCCCCTCCACGCAAGTCACTGATAGGCGGACAATCGAGGGTGCGTTTGTGGCGGCAAGGCGCCCACGGCGTGACGACCCTGCGGCACATGCTCAAGCTGTTACGCGACGCAAGGTCGCGGCGGGTCAGGCGGCGGCGGCGCGATCGGCCTCGGCGACGCCGGCGACCGCCTGCATCAGCAGCGCCATGTCCAGCGGCTTGGTCAGGAAAACCTCGACGCCGACCGCCGCCCAGGCCCCCCGGTGCTCCTGCATGGCGTTGGCGGTGAGGGCGAAGACCGGCGTGGCGGCGTTCGGCCCGCCGCCGGCGCGGATGCGGCGCGTCGCCTCGACGCCGTCGACCACCGGCATCTGCATGTCCATGAGGATCAGGTCGAAGGGGCGGAGCGCGGCGGCCTCCACCGCCTCGCCGCCGTCGCCGACGGTCGTCACCCGGCAGCCCAGCGGCTCCAGGTAGAGCCGCACGATCCGCTGGTTGACCGGATGGTCGTCGGCCAGCAGCACCTCCAGCCCGTCCAGCAGCGCCTCCGGGCCCGTCGCCTCGGCTGGCGCGGCGGCCTCGACGACGGCCGCCGGCAGCACCAGCCGGAAGATCGAGCCTTCGCCCGGCGTGCTGCGCACGGAAAGCTCGCCGTCCATGATCTCGGCCAACTGGCGGCTGATCGCCAGGCCCAGCCCCGTGCCGCCCCGCTGGCGGCTGGTCGAGGCGCTGGCCTGCTCGAAGCTGTCGAACACCCGCGCGGCGGCCTCGGCGGTCATGCCGCAGCCGGTGTCGGCGACCTCCAGCCAGAGGCGACCGCCCGTCAGGCCGGCGCTGAGCTCGACGCGCCCGACGTCGGTGAACTTCACGGCGTTGGACAACAGGTTGAAGACGATCTGCTGGAAGCGCAGCGGGTCGGTCACCACCCGCGCCGGCAGGTCGTCGGCCAGCCGGGCGACCAGTTCGACGCCCTTCTCGGCGGCGCGCGGGCGCCACAGCTGCACGCTGGCCTCCAGCTTGTCGCGCAGGGCGAACTCGGCGGCTTCGACCTGCAGCTTGCCGGACTCGATCTTGGAGAGGTCGAGCACGTCGTTGAGCAGGCCCAGCAGCACCTCGCCGGCGTTGTTCAGCATGGCCACATGCTCGGCCTGGGCCTTGGAGAGCCGGGTGCGGCCGAGCAAGGCGCCGGCGGCGACCACGGCGTTCAGGGGCGTGCGGATCTCGTGGCTGATGGTGGCCAGGAAGTTGGACTTGGCGGCGCTGGCCTGTTCGGCCCGCAGGCGTTCGGACTGCGCCTCGTCGCGCGCGGCGCGCATCTCGGCCGAGACGGCGCTGGTGCGGCCCACGGCCACCACCAGGTGCAGCACGTAGAGCAGGCCCGCGCAGGTCACCGCCGCCATCGGCAGCAGGTCCTTCTGCGGCGTCGTCAGCGCGTTCGCCAGCGGCAGGCCGAGCAGGTAGGCCATGTGCGGGATGGCGGCCGCGAAGAGGAGGCTGCGCACCGAGTGCATGTGCAGCGCGATGTGCAGCAGGCCGCCAGCCGTTTGGATCATCGCGAACAGCTTGCCGGCCTCGCCGCCGGCGAACCAGATATAGGCCGCGATGCCCGAATAGACCGCGGTGTTGAGCGCCGCCGAGGCGATGCACAGGCCGCGCCGGACCGGCCCGGGCGGCGGCGCGTCTTCGGCCTTGATGGGGTTGAAGACCCAGCTGTCGAGCACCTGGGCCAGGATCACCGCGCCGAACCACACCAGCGGCCAGACGGTCTGGGTCAGCACCAGGGCGATAGCGCCGATGAACAGCGCCAGGCCCAGCCGTGTCGGCAGTTCCTTGGCCCGCGTCACCGCGACCGCGCGATAGAGTTCGCTGCTGACCACCCGCTCCCCCGTGCTCCTCGGGCGAGGAGCGTGAGCGGCCAGCTTAACCGCGGCAGGTTTGGAAGAAGTTGACGCGCCTAGCGCCAGAATGGCCGGGCGGCGCGCAGCGCCCGCCAAGCCCGCTCGGTGCGCGAGAGCGCATCCGCCGTCAGCTGCTCGCGACGCCCGGCCACGCGGCCGGCGGCGAACAGCAGCCCGGGATCGTCGGTCCCGACCACGGCGCGGGCCACTTCGGCGGCCACCGCCTCGTCGTTCAGGTCGCCCAGCCCATCCTGCAGGCCGCGGATCATCGCCGTCTGCTTGCGACGGGCCTTGCCGGCGTCGCCCCGGTAGAGCCCGCCGAAGAAATCGAAGGCGTAGCGCAGCTTCTTGACCTTGACGCGCAGGGCGTGGCGGCGGGCGTGATCGAGCCTGCCAAGCCCGTCGCCGCCCTTCCTCAGGAACCGCGCGCGCCGCTCCAGCGCCTGATCGGCGAAGGCGCGGACGGCCAGCGCCTGCATCGCGGCGAGCTTGGGGGCCGGGCTCTTCGCCCAGTCGCCGACCTCGATCCATTCGGTGAGGTCGAGCATCCAGTCGGCCAGCCGCCGCGAGGCCAGCGCCTCGCCGGCGCGGGCGTAGGCGGCGTCCCGGGCCGCCAGCAGACGCGCGCCCAACGCGGTTATCGCCGGGTCGCCCGCGGCCCGCTCGGCCGCCGGCTGGTAGGTCTCAGCCAGGAAGACATCGAGGTCGCGCCCCTCGGCCAGTTCGCCGGCCGCCCATCGCGCCTCGGCCTTCATGCGATCCAGCGTCTCGCCCTGCAGGATCGGACGGAACAGGCTGAAGGCCGCCCGCAGCCGGCGAAGCCCGACGCGGGTCTGGTGCAGGGCCGAGACGCCCGGCCGGGTGCGGAAGGCGTGGGCGTTGAGCGAAATCTGCCGCAGGGCGTTGAGGGCGATGGCGCGCCAGGCGTCGGCGGCGGCGTCGCCCTCCCCCAGTTCGACCGGCTCGGCCTTGCGGGCTGCGCGGCCGTCGCCGGCGGCCAGGCGATAGCCCCGCTCGCCCTTGCTCTCGAAGGCGAGCCTCAGCGGGGCGGCCTGGCCCAGCGACCGGGCCAGGGCGAACAACGCCTCGGGCGGCCCGGCCTTCAACTCCAGTTCCAGCTCGGCGATCGGCTCGCGGGCCTCGCCGGCGGCGACTTCTCCCTCGTCGAGGCTGATCTCGATGAGGTTTTCGCCGTCCCGCCAGAGCCGTGTGACGCGGCGCACGCGGGTGGCGCACACCTCGCCGACCTGCGCGCCGTCGTCCAGCAGGGCGGCGACCGGCGTCCGCTCGAACACCGACGGGTCAGGCTGTTCGCCGGCGACCTCGATCTCCAGTTCCTCGCGCTCGAAGAGGCCGCTGGAGCGGCGCCACTTGATGGTCTGCACGAAGCCCACGCCGTCGTGGCGGACGCGCAGGCTGACGCCCGCCTCGTGCAGGCGGTGGTCGGCGGTGTCGAAATAGACGGAGGTGAGCTCCGAGATTTCCGGCGGGGCGGCCATCGCGGCGTGGCCTCGCAGCCCTTCCAGGGCCGCCGCGTCCAGCTCCAGTTTCAGTTCGATCTCGGGAGTCAGGGTCCCGCCGGCCGCCTCGGCGCCGGGCTCGTCCGGGGTCGCAGCTTGGCTTGTGCCGTCCACGGGCGGGCACGAAGCACGCCTGCGGAAACTTGTCTATCGCGCCGGCCGGCCGGCCAGCAGGAAAGGGGTTCCCTGGGCGATCGCGAGCATCACCGCGCCGGCCACGAAGGCGATCCCCGCGCCGGTGAGGCCGAAGGCGTGGGTCAGGCCGAGCAGCAGGGCGAGATAGCCGGCGCTGGCCGCCAGCCGCGCGACCAGCGCCTGCCCCGCCCGACCGATGGAGAGCAGCACCGGCTCCAGCGGGAACGACGGCAGGGCGATCAGCAGCGCCGGGGCCATCACCGCCAGCAGCCAGCCGGCGGCGCGGTAGTCCTCGCCCATCACAAGGGCCACCAGCCACGGCCCGGCCAGGACCGCCAGCAGGGTCAGGCCGGCGGCGAACGGCGCGGCCAGTCCGGCCGCCCGCACCGCCAGACGCTTCAGCGCGCCCGCGTCGCCCGCGGCCTGCAGGTGGGCGAGTTCGGGGTAGAAACTCTTGGTGGCCAGGTCCGCAGGCTTGGAAAGCGCCTGCACGATGGAGAGCGCCACCCGGTAACCGCCGGCCGCCGCCGGCCCCAACATCCCGCCGACGATCAGGTTGGAGAGCGGCCCCCAGACCAGCGCCAGGCTGGTGTTGAGGTTGGTCGCCGCCACGAAGCGCCAGATGCCAGGATTGTCCCGCGGGGCGGCCAGCGGGCGGAACCGCAGGGCGGAGAGGACGTCGCGCCGCTTCAGCGCCGCCAGCGCCATCAGCCACAGGATCACGTCGCCCAGGAAGTCGGAGAGCCACCAGATCGCCGCATAGGCCACGAACGGCGCGTTCAGCAGCGCCGCGACACTGACGCCGACAAGCCTGAGCGCCGGGGTGACGGTGCTCTGCACGCCGAGCGAGCGGAAATCGTCGAGCAGCCGCAGCACGCCGGTCGGCGAGGCGGCGGTCAGGGTGGGGATGAGGGCGCAGTAGACCAGACCCAGCATCACGTGCTCGGCCGGAATGCCGACCGCGCCGGCCAACAGCGGCAGGAGCGCGGCCGCGGCCAGGGCGGTGAGCACGCCCGCCGCCGCGTCGAGGCTGAAGGCGAAGGTGACCACGTCGGCCAGCTTGCGCCTGTCGCCCGAATGCAGGTGCGGCGCGCCATACTGGATGATCGCCTGCCAGGACTGGAACTTGGCCACCCCGCTGGCGGTCAGGGCGTAGGTGTGGACCAGCACCAGCACCCCGAACGCCTCCGGGCCGAGCGCGCGGCCGGCCACGCCCATCGACGCCAGCTGCAACACCCCGCCGACGCCCTTGCCGGAGACCAGGTAGCCCGCGTTGCGCGCCACTCGCGCGAGAATCTGGCCGACGGTCATGCGGCGGGAACGGCGGCGAAGACGGGCATGAAGGCGTCACCAGGCGCGGCGCGGATTCGGGGCGACGCGGCGTCGCAGTTTATCGGGTCTCGCCCGCGCGGCGGCAAATCTCTTTAGACAATCGGCGAAATCCGCGCCAAAGGCGGCGCACTGATCGTCACGCCCACAGAGTCGCAGCGCGCGGTGCGCCATGCCGACTTCCCGACGCTGACCGCCGCGCTGGACTTCGCCGCCGGCGGCGCCACCGGGATCAACCTGCACGACCTGCGAGGCAAGTTCGTCGAGGCGCTGACCTACGCGGCCCTTCGCGAGCAGGCGCTGGAGGGCGCGCGGCGGCTGGCGGCGGCGGGTCTGAAACGCGGCGATCGCGCCGCCCTGATCGCCGAGACTGACGGTGACTTCGTGCGCGCCTTCTTCGCCTGCCAGTACGCAGGCGTGATCCCAGCGCCGCTGCCCCTGCCCGCCCCGCTCGGCGGGCGCGAAGCCTATGTGGAGCAGGTCGGCCGGATGATCGCCGCCTGCGAGGCCCAGGCGCTGATCGGCCCGAGCGCGATGGTCGACTGGCTGCGCGAGGCGCCCGCGACGGCCGGCCTGGCGTTCGTCGGCGACTGGGCCGCCCTGCCCGCTCCGGCCGGCGATGCGCCCGCCGCACCGCAGCCGGACGATCCGTCCTACCTGCAGTTCTCCTCGGGCAGCACGCGGTTCCCGACCGGGGTGCTGGTCACCCACCGGGCGCTGATGGCCAACGCGGTGGCGATCACCCGCGACGGGCTGAAGGTGACGGCGAAGGACCGCGCCGTTTCCTGGCTGCCGCTCTACCACGACATGGGCCTGATCGGGTTCCTCCTGAGCCCGCTGGCCAGCCAGATGACGGTGGACCTCCTGCCCACCGGCGCCTTCGTACGCCGCCCGCTGCTGTGGCTGGAGCTGATCACCCGCAACGGCGGCACCATCTCTTACAGCCCGACCTTCGGCTACGAGCTCTGCGCCCGGCGGGCGGCCACCGCCTCGCTGGAGGGCTACGACCTCGCCGGCTGGCGCGTCGCCGGCGTCGGCGGCGACATGGTGCGGGCGACCGCGCTGGAGGATTTCGCCGGACGCTTCGCGGCCGCCGGGTTCGACGCCCGCGCCTTCGTCGCCAGCTACGGCATGGCCGAGGCGACCCTGGCGCTGACCATGTCGCCGCTCGGCCGGGGGCTGGAAACCGAGACGCTCGAGGCCGGCCGCCTGGAACAGGGCGCGCGCGCCGAGATCGCCGCGCCCTCCGAGCGCACGCGCCGCTTCGCCCGCTGCGGCCCGGCGCTGCCGCATCACGCCCTGGAGGCCCGCGACGCCGCCGGCCGGCCGCTCGGCGAGCGCCAGGTGGGCCGCATCTTCGCCCGCGGGCCGAGCCTGATGCGCGAATACTACCGCCAGCCGGAGGAAACCGCCGCGGCCCTGGCGGACGGCTGGCTGGACACCGGCGACCTGGGCTATCTCGTCGACGGCGAACTGGTGATCACCGGGCGGGCCAAGGACCTGATCATCCTCAACGGCCGCAACATCTGGCCGCAGGACCTGGAGTGGACCGCCGAGGCCGAGGTCGCAGGGCTCCGCAGCGGCGATGTCGCCGCCTTCGCCGTGGCCAGCGACGAGGAGGATGAAGTCGTAGTCCTCGTTCAGACCCGCACCAGCGACCCGGCCGCCCGCGCCGCCCTCGCCGAAGAGGTCGCCGCCCTGCTGCGCCAGCGCCACAGCATCGAGCCGAAGGTGGCGCCGGTGGGCGCCCATGCCCTGCCGCAGACCTCCTCCGGCAAGCTCAGCCGCGCCAAGGCCCGCGCGCTCTACCTGGCCGGCGCCTTCGAGCCGGAGACGGTCT
>JADZBR010000360.1 GCA_020852035.1 Caulobacteraceae bacterium | reverse complement strand
GGCGCCACCTGCGGGATCACCCCCCAGACGATCTCCTGCAGCGGCGCCGCGCCGGTGGCGCGCACGCCCTCCACGGGCCCCTTGTCGATGGCCTCCACGGCCTCGGAGAACAGCTTGGCGAGCACGCCGGCGGTGTTCAGCGCCAGCGCCATGACGCCGGCGAACGGGCCGAGGCCCACCGCGACGATGAACAGGGTGCCGATCACCAGGTCGGGGATCGAGCGCAACAGGTTCATGACCAGCCGCATCGGCTGCTGCAGCCAGACCGGCGAGATGTTGCGCGAACAGGCCAGGCCGAACGGGATGGCCAGGAACACCGCCAGGAAGGTGCCCCAGAGCGCGATCTGCACCGTCAGCCACATCTGCTCGACGTACTGGCGCCAGCTGGTAAAGTCGGGCCGCAGGAACTCCGAGCCGAACTGGCGCATGTTCTCCGAATTGGTGAACAGCAGCGGGAGCTTGGCGATCTCCACCGGCTTGAAGGCGATGAGCAGGAGCAGGATCACCCCGCCCCACACCAGATAGTCCGGGGCGCTCTGCGCGAAGGTCTTGCTGGGCGGCGGCGGGACGGCGCCTTCGGCTGCGGCGCTCATCAGGCGGCCGGCTCCATGCCGCGCGTCTGGGCGGCCTTGGCGCGGATCGCCTCGAACTCGGCCTGGGCCTTCTGGATGCGGCCCGCATCGCCCGATTTCTTAGCGTCGGCCAGGGCCTCGGAGGCCTCCATCTCGCGGATCGGGTCGAGGTAGCTGTCGTCGGCGGGCCTGAAGCCGCCGTAGGCCAGGCCCTTCAGCACCTTGCGCTGGGCCTCGGCCTTGGCGTCGTCGCCGACGCCGTAGGTGAGGAAGAACTGGCGGATCTTCTCCTTCAGCGCCGGATCGAGGTCGCGCTTAACGACGATCGAGCTTTCCGGCAGCGGCGGCGAGGACCAGATCACCTCCACGTTGTTGCCGACGCGGGGATTGTCGCGCCGCGCGAACAGCAGGCCGACGGAGTTGTTGGTCGCCACGTCCAACTGGCCGGCGACCACCGAGTTGACGTTGGTCTGGTGGCTGGCCGAGCGTACCGCCTTGAAGCAGTCGGTCGGCTCGATGCCGCGGGGGGTGAAGAGGTAGGTCAGGGGCGCGAGCGTGCCGGAGGTCGACTTGGCGTCGCCGATGCCGAAGTTCAGCGTCTTGTCGCACTTCAGCACCTGGTCGAGGGTGATCCCCGAGCCCTTCTTGACGATCAGCACCGAGGTGTAGCTGTCGGCCCCGCCGCTATCGATGACGCGCCCCAGCACCTGGCCGTCGGCCCGGCGCACGGCCTCCAGCGCCGGCAGGGCCGAGAACCAGCCGACCTGCACCTGGCCGAAGCGCATCGCCTCGATCAGCGAGGTGTAGTTGGTGGCGAAGAACGGCTTCACCGGCACGCCGATCTGCTGGCTCATGTCGTCCAGCAAGGGCTGCCAGAGCGGGCGCATCGACTGCTGGTTCTCGGCCGAAAGGATCGAGAACTGCAGCTCCTTGGGCGTCGCGCCCTTCACCTGGTCCGGCTTGTCGCCGCAGGAGGCCAGCGCGAGCGCCCCGATGAGGCCGATCAGCGTGCGGCGGATCATTGCGGCGCTCCTTCCCAGAACACGTCCTCGAACTCGGGGCCGTAGATGTCGATCAGCTTGTCGCGGCCCAGGTCGGTCGCCGGGCCATCATAGACGACTTTGCCGGCCTTGAGCGCCACCACGCGGGGGCAGTAGCGCAGGGCGTAGTCCACCTGGTGCAGGGTGACCACCACGGTCAGGCCGTCGGCCTCGTTCAGGCCCTTGAGAATCTCCATCACCCGCCGGGCCGACACCGGGTCCAGCGAGGCCACCGGCTCGTCGGCGAGGATGATCTTGGCCTTCTGCACCAGCGCCCGGGCGATCGCCGCCCGCTGCTGCTGGCCGCCGGAAAGGGTGTTGGCGCGCTGGGCGGCGTATTCGGAGACGCCGACGCGGTGCATGGCCGCCATCGCCGCCGTCTTGGTCTCCTCCGGCCAGCGGCCGAAGAGCCCGCGCCAGAAGCCGATGCGGCCCATCGAGCCCAGGGCGACATTGGTGAACAGCGACAGCCGGCCCACCAGGTTGAACTGCTGGAAGATCATGCCGATGCGGATGCGCGCCTCGCGCACCTTGTCGCTGATCCTGCCCTTGGCCTGGATCGGCCCGCCGAAGGCGTCGATGCGCCCCTCGCCGGGGTCGATGGTCTGCAGGCCGGAGATCGAGCGCAAGAGAGTGGATTTGCCCGAGCCGGAGGGGCCGATCAGGGCGATCATCTCGCCCCGGGCCACATCCAGCGAGACTCCATCGAGGGCGCGTCGCTGCCCGAAGGTCTTGGACACGCGGTTCACGGTCAGGACCGCGGCGTCGGACGTCATGATCGGCGTCTATCCCCCAGGCGCACGCTAGCCAAAAAGGCGGTTCCTTCGCCCCCGCCACCGCGGCTTGATGACACGCGAAGGCCGTCTTCGTCCAGCAGCGCGCAAAGTCGCAGGCCATAAGGGACATTTGGGACTTTACAGGGGGGTCCCCATTCCCTATTTCGCACCGCTCCGGCGGACCCGAAGTCCTAACAAGCGCTGCTAACGCCGGCCTAGGTTCAACAATCCATTGGGGGTTGCGTGAGGTGGGTGAACACCATACGCCCCTGGACCTGGTCCGTGAGCGGTCTCCGGAACGTCCCGTCGCCCTGGTGCGACCGGACTCCCTGGCCGTAGCGGCGCGCTGGTTCCAGGCAGAATTCAAAGGCGACGTCTTCTACGCGGTGAAGGCCAACCCTTCGCCGTGGGTCATCGAGACCCTGGTGCGGAACGGCGTGACGTCCTTCGACGTGGCCTCGATCCCCGAGATCGAGCTGGTCCGCTCCGTGGCGCCCACGGCGCGGCTCGCCTTCATGCATCCGGTGAAGAGCCGCCGGGCGATCTCGCAAGCCTACTTCGATCATGGCGTGCGCACCTTCGCGCTCGACACCCATGAGGAGCTGGCCAAGATCATCGACGCGACGGGGCAGGCCAAGGACCTGAACCTGATCGTGCGCCTGGGCGTCCAGGCGGACGGCGCGGCCTACTCCCTCTCCGGCAAGTTCGGCGTCGACCAGTTCCAGGCCCCGGCCCTGCTGCTGGCCACCCGGCAGGCCACCGACGAGCTGATGGGCGTCTCCTTCCACGTCGGCAGCCAGTGCATGCGGCCCACCGCCTACCAGGCGGCGATGGCGCAGGCCTCGCGCGCCCTGGTCCGCGCCGGCGTCTTCGCCGACGTGGTGGACGTGGGCGGCGGCTTCCCGTCGGTCTATCCGGGCATGGTGCCGCCGCCGCTCAGCGACTATGTCGACTCGATCCACCGCGGCTTCGAGGAGATGAAGGTCCACGAAACCACCGAGCTGTGGTGCGAGCCCGGCCGGGCGCTGGTGGCCGAAGCCTCCTCGATCCTCACCAAGGTCGAGCTGAGGAAGGGCGACGCGCTCTATCTGAACGACGGCTCCTACGGTTCGCTGTTCGACGCGGCCCACACCAAGTGGCCGTTCCCGGTGAAGCTGATCCGCGGCGGCGAGGAAGTCGAAGGCGCCCTGAAGCCTTACCGCTTCTACGGCCCGACCTGCGATTCCATCGACCACATGCCCGGCCCGTTCTGGCTGCCGGACGACGTGCGCGAAGGCGACTACGTCGAGATCGGCATGATGGGCGCCTACGGCGTGGCCATGTCGAGCCGCTTCAACGGCTTCGGCGACGCTGAGACCGTGGTGGTCACCGACCCGCCGATGGCCTCGATGTTCGGCCTCGCCAAGCGCTCGATCCCGCTACCGCGCGAGGAGTCGACGGTCGTCAAACTGTCGTCACGCAAGGGCGGCAGGAAGCGTCGCCGGCGCTAGGCGTCGTCAAGGTCATCAACAGGGTGTCATCCCGGCCGCAGCGAAGCGGAGAGCCGGGACCCAGGGTCACGCGCACAGCACAATCCCCTGGGTCCCGGATCGTCCCTGCGGGCCGTCCGGGATGACACGATAGGTTGTTTCGAGTTGGGTTTCTGGCCGTCGCACCGTCCGGCATTTGAACGACGGGCGCTCAAACTCTTAAAGGGAACGAAGAGAATGAACGCTGACGTTCAAGCCACCAACCGCAAGGCCGAACTGCTCGCCAACACCGTCGAGCACGTGGCCATCGACCAGTACGACGCGCGGCCCGTGATCGACGCCATGCGCAAGATGAGCTTCACCAGCCGCGACACCGCGCGGGCGGCCGACATCCTCTCGATGGCGCTGGAAGACCCCGGCTGCTCCACCTGGCTGACGCTCGCGGGCTCGACCAGCGCCGGCGGCTGCATGCACATCTACCGCGACATGGTGAAGTACGGGATGATCGACGCCATCGTCTCCACCGGCGCCTCGATCGTCGACATGGATTTCCTCGAGGCCCTCGGCTTCAAGCACTACCAGGCACAATCCGACGTCGACGACCGCGACCTGCGCGCGCTCTACATCGACCGCATCTACGACACCTACATCGACGAGGAAGAACTCCAGCACGTCGACCACACGATCAAGCTGATCGCCGACAGCCTGGAACCGCGCCCCTATTCCAGCCGCGAGTTCATCCACGAGATGGGCAAGTGGCTGGCGGCCGGCAACGCCAAGAAGCCCGCCTCCCTGGTGCAGACCGCCTATGAGGAAGGCTGCCCGATCTTCTGCCCGGCCTTCACCGACAGCTCGGCGGGCTTCGGCCTGGTGAAGCACCAGGTCGAGCGCATGAAGGAAGGCAAGCCCTACGTCACCATCGACGCGGTGGCCGACTTCCGCGAACTGACCGACATCAAGATCGCCGCCGGCACGACGGGGCTCTTCATGGTCGGCGGGGGCGTGCCGAAG
>JADZBR010000359.1 GCA_020852035.1 Caulobacteraceae bacterium | reverse complement strand
GGCTGGCGTACAAATCAGCACGATGGTGGTCAGGGACACTTCGGCATTCGGCTGGACCTGAAATTGCCGCGGCTCAAGAAGGCCGATGCACAGCCGCTGGAGGAACGCAAATGACCCAACCCGGCGACATCCGCATCGGCATCGGCGGCTGGACGTTCGAGCCGTGGCGCGGGGTCTTCTATCCCGACACCCTCAAGCAGAAGGACGAGCTGAACTACGCCAGCCGCCATCTGACCGCCATCGAGATCAACGGCACCTACTATTCCAGCTTCAAGCCGGACAGCTGGCGAAAGTGGCGCGACGAGACGCCGGACGGCTTCGTCTTCACGGTGAAGGGCTCGCGCTTCACCACCAACAGGAAGGTCCTCGCCGAGGCCGGCGAGTCGCTGGAGCGCTTCCATACCCAGGGGCTGGAGGAACTGGGCGACCGTCTCGGCCCGATCTTCTGGCAGTTCGCCCCGACCAAGAAGTTCGACCCCGAGGATTTCGAGGGTTTCCTCGCCCTGCTGCCCAAACAGCTCGGCGGCAAGCCCCTGCGCCACGCCGTCGAGGTGCGCCACGACAGCTTCTGCACGCCGGACTTCCCCGCGCTGCTGCGCAAGTACGGCGTCGCCAACATCTACGCCAGGCACTTCACCTATCCCGAGATCGCCGACGTGACGGCGGATTTCGTCTACGCCCGCCTGCAGACCGGCTCCGACGAGGTCGAGACCGCCTATCCGCCCAAGGAGCTCGACGAGTGGGCGGGCCGCCTGAAGACCTGGGCCGCCGGCGGCCAGCCGGAGGGCCTGCCGACCTACGCCGAACCCGCCAAGCCGGCGCCGCGCGACGTCTTCGCCTTCATCATCCACGAGGGCAAGGTGCGCGCCCCGGCCGGCGCGCAGGCCCTGATCGAGCGCGTGAAATGATCAGGGGCGCTGTCCTCGCCGCCGTCCTGGCGCTCGCCGCCGGCGCCGCCGGGGCCGCGCCCCCGCCGCCCTACATCCAGGCCGCCATCGCCGATCCGGCGCGCAAGGATCACGCCCACAACGACGCGCGCCGCAAGCCCGGCGAGCTGATCGCCTTCGCCGGGGTGAAGCCGGGCGACAAGGTGGCCGAGCTGATCCCCGGCGCGGCCTATTTCTCGCGCATCCTCTCGGGCGTGGTCGGCCCGCGCGGCAAGGTCTACGGCATCTGGCCGACGCCCTACGCCCAGCAGGCGACCGGCAACACCCGCGACTACGTGCTGCTCTCGCGCCAGCCGAAATATTCCAACCTCAAGCTGCTGGTGCAGCCGGCCGACGCCTTCGCCACGCCCGAGCCGGTGGATGTGATCTTCACCTCGCAGAACTACCACGACTACCCGGACCGGTTCATGGGGCGGATCGACCCGATGGTCTTCAACCGCGCCGCCTTCCGCGCCCTGAAGCCGGGCGGCGTCCTTTTGATCGTCGACCACGCCGCCGAGCCCGGCTCGGGGATGCGCGACACCGACACCCTGCACCGCATCGACCCCGCCACGGTGAAGGCGCAAGTGACCGCCGCCGGCTTCGTCTACGAGGGCGAATACGCCGGCCTGCGCAATCCGGCCGACAGCCACCGGCTCAGCGTCTTCGATCCCAGGATCCGCGGTCGCACGGACCAGTTCGCCTATCGGTTCAGGAAGCCCGCCGGGCTTTGAGGGATGCGAGACTCGCGGGACGTATAAAGGCGGGACATTCGGCCCCGCCGGGAGAGACACGCGGGACATCCCCAAGGGGCTTGTCCCCGCCACCTCTGACGGGGCCATGATGCTGCGATCCTTCTCCCCTTGCGGCAGAAGGTGGCCGGCGAAGCCGGTCGGATGAGGGGTCGAAGACGCGATCCGGTTTGGAAGCGGCGATGGCGGGCGTGGCCGCGAGGTTTGGGAGACCCCTCATCCGTCGCCTGCGGCGACACCTTCTCCCGCAAGGGGAGAAGGACACCGGGGACGCGAGACATGCGGGACCGCTTGACCTCCCCGGCGGAAGCAGGCGCCGTCTGCGGCGAAATGAGGAGACGCCCATGTTCACCGCCGATGACCTGATGTTCCGCCCCGGCCTGATGAAGGGCCATCGCATCCTGGTCACCGGCGGCGGCACGGGCCTCGGCAAGGAGATGGCCGAAGCGCTGCTAATGCTGGGCGCCGAGGTGATCATCTGCGGCCGGCGCGGCGGCGTGCTCGAGGAGACCGCCAAGGAGCTGATGGACGCCCACGGCGGCAAGGTGATCCCCGTCGCCTGCGACATCCGCGTGCCCGAGGCGATCCACGACATGATGGACGAAGCCTGGGCCGGCGGCCCGCTGACCGGCCTGGTCAACAACGCCGCCGGCAACTTCATCAGCCGCACCGAGGACCTCTCCACGCGCGGCTTCGACGCCATCGCCAACATCGTCTTCCGCGGCTCGTTCTTCGTCACCCTGGAGGCCGGCAAGCGCTGGATCGCTTCGGGAACGGGCGGCTCGGTGGTCTCGATCCTGACCACCTGGGTGTGGAACGGCGGGCCCTTCACCGTCCCCTCGGCGATGTCCAAGGCCGGGCTCAACGTCATGACCCAGTCGCTGGCCGTCGAATGGGCGGGCAAGGGCATCCGCTTCAACGCCATCGCGCCCGGCCCCTTCCCCACCGAGGGCATGAGCGCGCGGCTGAACCCCGGCGCCGCCCGCGACGACCGCTCCAGCCCCGGAAACCCGATGGGCCGGGTCGGCGACATGCGCGAGCTGGCCAACCTGGCCGTCTACCTGCTGCACCCGCTGTCGCAGTATGTGAACGGCCAGACCATCGCCATCGACGGCGGCGCGCACCTGGCCGGCGGCGGCGGCTTCGCGGGCCTGCGCAGCTGGACCGACGAGCAGTGGGAAGCGGCCCGCAACGCCATCAAGGCGACCAACGAGGCCGACCGCGCCAAGCGGACAGTATAGTTAATCCAACCTTAGCGAGGCGGCCGTAGGCTCCACAGGATGCGCCGCCGCCTCGCCCTGATCGCCGCCAGCCTGGCGCTCCTCGCCGCGCCCGCCTCGGGTCAGGACGCCGGCGGCATCGGTCCGACGACGGGCGCCCCCGGCCTGTCCCTGCGTCCCTCCCAGACGGTCGATCCCGCGGCCGACCTGGGCCGCACGCCCGCCGCCCCGCCGCGCCCGGCCTTCGGCGGACGGCCGCGCACCGCCGGCGAGATGCGTCTGGAACAGGAGCGGATCACCGCCGCCAACCCGCCGCTGCCGGTGCTGAGCCCCCTGCCCGTCCCGACCCGCGCCGATCCCGGCCAGTGCCGCCTCGGCTGCGCCCGGACCTACTATTTCTGCGCCGGCGGCGATTCCCCCGACGAATGCGCCCCGGCCTGGGCCCAGTGCCGCGCGGCCTGCGAACCGGCCGCCGGCTGGCGCGCGCCCATCGGCCTGCGTGGCGGCTAGCGCGTCTCGCCGAACCGGCGGATCAGGTCGCGCAGCTCCGGCTCGTCGACCGAGGCGGCGGCGGCCTCGGCGAGGAACCAGCGGCTCTCGCGCTGGCCCTTCTCCGGGAAGTCCTCGGCCTGGGCGGCGACTTCCAGGGGGTAGACCTCGACCCGGCAATCGATGTCGCCGGCCTTGGCCCGCTGCTTCAGATAGCCGAACGCGCCCACCGGGCGGGCCGCGATGGCGCCGGAAAGCCCGGCCTCCTCGAAAGCCTCGCGCTCGGCCGAACCCGGGAGGCTGCGGCCTTCCATCGGCCAGCCCTTGGGGATCACCCAGCGGCGCGTTTCGCGCGAGGTGATCAGCATGATCTCCACGCCGTTCGGCCCACGTCTAAAAGGGAGGGCCGCGACCTGCAGGGCGGGCGGCGAATCGGGCATGCCCTTAGAATATCCACCCGCCGAGGAAGTAGAAGACCGCCGATATCAGGCCCGCCGCCGGCATGGTCAGGAACCAGGCCACCAGGATGCCCCGCGCCACGCCCCAGCGCACCGCGCTGACCCGCCGCGCCGCCCCGACCCCGACGATGGCGCCGGTGATCGTCTGGGTGGTCGAGACCGGGACGCCCAGCCAGGTCGCGCCGAAGAGGGTGATCGCCCCGCCGGTCTCGGCGCAGAACCCCTGCTGGGGGCTGAGCCGCGTGATCTTCGAGCCCATGGTGTGGACGATCCGCCAGCCGCCGAGCAGGGTGCCCATCGCGATCGCCGCCTGGCAGGTGATCACCACCCAGAACGGCACGTGAAAGCCGCCCTCCATCGCCCCGTTTGCGTAGAGCAGCACGGCGATGATCCCCATCGTCTTCTGCGCATCGTTGCCGCCGTGCCCCAGCGAGTAGAGCGAGGCCGAGACGAACTGCAGCCGCCGGAAGATGCGGTCAGCGAAAGCGGGGTTGGCCTTCAGGAAGACCCAGGCGACCAGCAGCGTCAGCACCAGGGCCAGGACGAAGCCGATGGTCGGCGACAGGAAGATGGCGCTCACCGTCTTGATCACGCCCTTCCAGACCACCGCGTCCAGCCCGACCTTGGATATCCCCGCGCCCAGCAGCCCGCCGATCAGGGCGTGCGAGCTGGAGGATGGGATGCCCGCCACCCAGGTGATGATGTTCCAGGAGATCGCCCCCATCAGCGCCCCGAAGATCACCGCGTTGTCGACCACCTCGACCCCGACGATCCCCGACCCCACCGTGTTGGCCACGTGCAGGCCGAAGAACAGGAAGGCGATGAAGTTGAAGAACGCCGCCCAGGCCACCGCGTAGCGCGGCGAAAGCACCCGCGTGGAGACGATGGTGGCGATGGAATTGGCCGCGTCGTGCAGCCCGTTCAGGAAATCGAACAGGAGCGCGAGCGCGATCAGGAAGACGAGGATGGCGAGGCCGGCGTCCATCTGCGGCTAGAGGTGCTCGATGATCAGGCCGTTGACCCCGTTGGCCACGTCCTCGAAGCGGTCGACCACCTTCTCCAGATGGTCGTAGATCTCGGCCCCGACGATGAAGGAGAGCGCGTCGGCCCCGCCCTTCACCTTCAGGAACAGGGCCTTCATGCCGCGGTCGTAGACGAGGTCGGACTGGGTCTCGAGCCCCACCACCTCGGCGGTCAGGGCGTTGAGCCGCTCCACCTCCTTGCGCATGACGCGCAGGCCCCCGACCATCTCCACGGTCCGGTCGGCGCAGGTGATGATCAGGTCGCCGAGTTCGCGCATCTCCGGCTCGAAGGCGTCGGCCTCGAACAGCAGGATCGCCTTGGCGGTCTTCTGCATCTGGTCGATGGAATCGTCGAGCGCATTGACCAGCCGGCGGATGTCGCTGCGGTCGAAGGGGGTGATGAAGGTGCGCCGCATCAGCAGCAGCGATTCGCGGGCGACCTCGTCGGCGGCGTTCTCATGGTCCATCACCCGCTGGCAGCCGGCGGCCACATCGGGGCCGCCGTCAAGCACCTGCCGCAGGGCCCGGGCGCCGTCGACCAGCGTCGCGGCATGGCGGTTGAAGAGCTCGAAGAAGCGCTCCTCCTTCGGCATCAACGCCTGGAACATCTGCATGGGGACCGCCTCGCGCGCCATTTCGGCGGGCGCCTTAAAGCCCCGCCGGCCGTCCGTAAACTCCGCCGAGTCGCCGCGTTATCCCACGGTTGTGTTGCCCGCCCTGCCCGGCGCACAATGTCGAACGATCGGTTCGCCGTGTAGGAGCCCCATGTCGCAAGTCGCCTATCTCAGCGCCGGCAAGCGCGAGCAGACCAAGCAGGCCAACCGCCAGACCATCCTGGACGCGGCGCGCGAGGTGTTCGGCCAGATGGGCTACGAGCAGGCCACGGTGCGCGACATCATCCGCCGCACCGGCCTCTCGATCGGCGCCTTCTACAACTACTTCCGCTCCAAGGAGGAAGTGTTCGAGGCCCTGGCCGACGACGGCGCGCGCCGCTTCGCCCCGATCCTTCGCGCCGAGCGCGAGAAGGCGGACGGCTTCGAGGCGTTCGTGACCGGGGCGATCCGCGCCTACTACCGCTTCCTCGCCGAGGAGCGGGACAACTGGATGGAGGCCCGCTCGCCCGACGAGCCGCAGCTGCACGTGCACGGCGAGACCCCGGAGATGAAGGCGGTCTACGACGAGGTGCGCACCGCCATCGCGGAGGGCATCGAGAAGGGCGGCTTCGAGGTCGACCCCGACTACCTCGCCACCGCCTGCATCGGCGTCGCCCGCGAGGTCGGCGACAAGATGCTGCAGCGCCGGCCCGTCGACACCGAGGGCGCGGCGGCCTTCGCCACGGCCATGATCCTGACGGGCCTGAAGGGGCTGACGCACGCCACGTAAGGCCGGCGAAGATCGGCCGTCATAAGCAAGTCAGAGGGATTCCCATGCGCGCCCTGGTCGTCGAGCAACTGGCCGCGGACTACGCCGGCTGCGCGCTGAAGGAGATCCCGACGCCGGAGCCGAAGCCCGGCGAGGTGCGGGTGCGGGTGAAGGCCGCGGCGGTCAATTTCCCCGACCTTCTGCAGACCCGCGGCGAATACCAGCACAAGCCGCCGCTGCCGTTCATCCCCGGCCTGGAGATCGCCGGCGAGGTCGAGGCCCTGGGCGAAGGCGTCGATCGCTTCCAGGTCGGCGACGCGGTGGTCGGCGGCGCGCGCATCGGCGGCTTCTCGGAGTTCGCCGTCACCCCCGCGGCGGGCCTGCGCAGGAAGCCGGAGGCGCTCAGCTTCTCGCAGGCGGCGGGCTATGGCGCGGCCTATCTGACCGCCTATGTCTCGCTGGTGCGGCGCGCGCAGATGGAGCCCGGCGAATGGGTGCTGGTGCACGGTGCGGCCGGCGGCGTGGGCCTGGCCTGCGTCGACCTCGCCAAGGTCCTGGGCGGCAAGGTGATCGCCGCCTCGGCGTCCGACGAGAAGCTGAAGGTGCTGGCCGACGAGTACGAGGTCGATGCGACGGTCAATGTCGCCAGCGGCTTTCGCGAGCGGGTGAAGGAGATCACCGGCGGCCGCGGCGCCGACATCGTCTACGACCCCGTCGGCGGCGACGTGTTCGATGAGAGCGTGCGTTGCATCGCCTTCGCTGGCCGCCTGCTGGTGGTCGGCTTCACCTCGGGCCGCATTCCCTCGATCTCGGCCAACATGCCGCTGATCAAGGGCTTCTCGGTGGTCGGCGTGCGCGCCGGCGAATACGGCCGCCAGTTCCCGGAGAAGGGCCGCGAGAACCAGGAGGCCATCTGGCGCCTGGCCGAGGAGGGCAAGGTCAAGCCCCGCGTCGATGCGGAATATGCGCTCGGCGACTGGCGCGCCGCCTTCTCGTCCCTCGCCGACCGCAAGGTGATCGGCAAATCGATCATCCGTCCCGACTTAGGGTGAACGGCGCGAAAACCGCCTTCATTCATGAATACTTATAAGTGCTCTGGCCTGATGTTCGTGGGAAAAGTCTCGGGGGAGGCTGGGAAACATGCTGATATCGATCCTGCGCTGGTTCACGGGCACGCAGCCGCGCGCTCTGCAACGCCGCTTCACCACGCACACGCGGCTGGCCTGAACGCCGCCGCAATCGGCGGGGCGGCATTGACAGGGAAGGTCTCTTCCCCTATCCACCCGCGCTCGCTTGAGGGGCGGCACGCCGCGCCCTCGCTTTAGTCTATGCTTGGAGCCTCGCTGTGAAGCGCACCTATCAACCGTCGCGACTCGTGCGTAAGCGCCGTCACGGCTATCGCGCGCGCATGGCCACCAAGAACGGTCAGAAGATCGTCGCCCGCCGCCGCGCCAAGGGCCGCAAGCGCCTGACCGCCTAAGCCGCCTATCGGAGGCTCCGCCGCTGAGCGAAGCCGCCTTCCCTATCGAACGCCTGAAGACCAGGCCGGATTTCCTGGCCTGCGCCCGCGCGCCTTCGGCCGCGCGGGGCGCCGTCGTCGTGCAGGCGCGTGATCGCGCCGACGAAACCGCCCTCGTCCGCATCGGCTTCACCGCCACCCGCAAGATCGGAGGCGCCGTGATCCGCAACCGCGCCAAGCGCCGGCTGCGCGAGGCCGCACGCCTCCTGGCGCCCCTTCACGGCAGGCCCGGGCATGACTACGTGCTGATCGCCAGGGGCGGCACGGCGACGCGCCCCTGGGCGCGTTTGCTTGACGACGTGAAAAGCGCGCTGATAAGCCTCGCCGCCGACCAAGACGGCCGCGCCTGACGACGGCGAGCGGCCTTTCCTCTTCCTTACGTTCGAGCTCCATGCCCAACGAAAACAGCCGCAACACGATCGTCTTCGTTGTCTGCGCGGTGCTGATCCTCATCCTCTATCAGATCTTCGTGCTGGAGCCGGCCGCCAAGCGCCGGCAGGCCGAGCTGAAGCAGAGCGCGCCCGCCGCTTCCCAGAAAGCCCCGGCGCGCGGTGCGCCGGCCATCGCCATGCAGCCGCAGAAGGTGACGCGCCAGCAGGCCGTCGCCGCCAGCCCGCGGGCGCTGATCGATACGCCGGCGATTTCGGGTTCGGTCTCGCTGCGCGGCGCACGGATCGACGACCTCTATCTGAAGCAGTACCGCCAGACGGTCGAAAAGGCTTCAGCGCCGGTGGAGCTGCTGACTCCGGAAGGCGCCGAGCACGCCTGGTTCGCCGACTTCGGCTGGACCGGCGCGAACCTGCCCGGCATGCCGACGCCGCAGACGGTCTGGACGCTGGCGTCGGGCTCGACGCTCTCGCCCGGCAAGCCGATCACCCTGACCTACGCCAACGGCCAGGGCCTGACCTTCACGCGCCAGATCAGCATCGACGACAAGTTCATGTTCACGGTGGCCGACACCGTGGCCAACACCGGCGCCGCGCCCGTCACCCTCGCCCCCTACGCCTCGATCCAGCGCCAGGGCATCCCGTCCGGCCTCGGCACCAACCACATCGTCCACGAGGGCGCGGTCGGCTGGCTGAACGAACGCCTGCGGCTCTTCAAGTACAAGAAGTGGGCCAAGGAAGGCGGCGAGAAGATCACCTCCACGGGCGGCTGGGCCGGGATCACCGACAAATACTGGCTGACCGCGATCATCCCGCCGCAGGCCGAACGCATCGAGGGCCAGTTCCGCGTCACCCCCGCGGGCGGCGTCGACATCTTCGAGGCCAACTACCTGGGAACGCCCCGCGCCGTCGCGCCGGGCCAGCAGGTGACCGAGACCAGCCACTTCTTCGCCGGCGCCAAGGTCGCGCCGATGCTGAAGGGCTATCAGCAGGCGCTGAAGGTCCCCAACCTCGACCAGGCCATCGACTGGGGGAACTTCTGGTTCCTCACCCGGCCGATCTTCATGTTCCTGGAGTTCTTCTACGGCTACGTCGGCAACTTCGGCGTGGCGATCCTCTTGCTCACCGTCTGCGTCAAGCTCGTGTTCTTCCCGCTGCAGAACAAGAGCTACGAATCCATCACCAAGATGAAGAAAGTGCAGCCGCAGGTCGAGGAGATCCGCGCCAAGTACAAGGACGACCCGGCCAAGACCCAGCAGGAGATGATGGCGCTCTACGGGCGCGAGAAGATCAATCCGCTGATGGGCTGCGTGCCGATCCTGATCCAGATTCCGGTCTTCTACTCGCTCTACAAGGTGCTGACCGTCACCATCGAGATGCGGCATGCGCCGTTCTTCGGCTGGATCAACGACCTGTCGGCGCGCGACCCGACCCTGGTCTGGAATCTCTTCGGCCTGATCCCCTGGAACGTGGCGGCGACGCCGGTGGTCGGGGCCTTGCTCGCCGGCGCCCTCGGCATCGGCGCCTGGGTGCTGCTCTACGGCTTCACCATGTGGCTGACCACGGCCATGAACCCGCCGGCGCCCGACCCGATGCAGCAGCGCATCTTCCAGCTGATGCCGATCATGTTCACCTTCATCATGGCCCCGTTCGCCGCCGGCCTGATCATCTACTGGACCTGGAACAACGTCCTTTCGATCATCCAGCAGTACATCATCATGCACCGCTACAAGGTCGATAACCCGATCGACGCCTTCCTGGCCCGGGTGCGCGGCAAGGCGGTCGGGTGATCGCGGACCCGATCTTTTCCGCAGACGAGATCGAGGCCGCCCGCGTCCGCTTCGCCCACCCCGTCGAATTCATGATGGGGGCGGTGAAGATGGAGGGCCTGCCGGCCCCCGACCTGCCGGAGGTGGCTTTCGCCGGCCGCTCCAACGTCGGCAAATCCAGCCTGATCAACGCCCTTGTGGGCCGCAGCCACCTGGCGCGCGCCTCCAACTCGCCGGGACGCACGCGGGAGATCAACTTCTTCGTCCTCGACGAGGCGCTCCGGCTCGTGGACCTGCCGGGCTACGGATTCGCCAAGGTCTCGCGCTCGACCGCCGACAAGTTCCAGAATCTCGGCCGCGCCTATCTGCGCGGCCGGCCGAACCTGAAGCGGGTTTACCTGCTGATCGACAGCCGACATGGCCTCAAAGCCCCGGACACCGAGGCGCTCGACGCGCTCGACAAGGCCGCCGTCTCCTACCAGCTGGTGCTGACCAAGGCCGACAAGATCAAGCGCGCCGAGGTGGAGGACGTGGTCGCCCGCACCACGGCCGCCATCGCCAAGCGCCCGGCCGCCTTCCCGCGCGTGCTGGCCACCTCGTCGGAAAAGGGCGCTGGACTGCCGGAGCTGCGCGCGGAGATCCTGGCCGCCTGCGAGGTGTAGCCATGCCCGAAGTCCGCGACTGGACCTTCATGCGCGACAACGCCGCGCGGCTGCTCAAGCAGCGCACCGGCCACGACCTCGCCCACTGGCTCGCCCGCGCCAGGGCCGAGGCGCCGGGCGACCGCGCGGGGGTCCGCGCCTGGCTGGAGGGGCAAGGCGTCACCGGCTACGGCCGCGACCTGGTGATCTGGGAAGTGGTCGGCTACCCCGACTTTCTGACCGCTTCGGCCGACGAGCTGGTCGATGGCCAATACGCCGACAAGCCGCACCTGCGCCCGATCTACGACGCCCTGATCGCCACCGTCGCCAACCTCGGCGAGGCGGTAGTGCAGTCGCGCAAGACCTATGTCTCGCTGGTCGCGCCCAGGCGCACCTTCGCCATCGTCCAGGCCAGCAAGACCCGCGTCGAACTGGCCCTGCGCCTGAAGGACCGCGAGCCCGCCGGCCGGCTGGAGCGCTCGCGCATCCACGAGAACATGCCGGTCGGCGTGAAGCTCACCCGCGTCGACGACGTCGACGATGAAGTGCTGACTCTGCTGCGCGAGACCTACGAAGCCAACACCTGACCCGCCTCGAGGGGAGGCGGGATCAGACCTCCTACGCGGCCACCCGCGCCCCCGCGAGCCGCGCCAGGCGCTGGGTGATGATCGCGTCCGCTTCGGCCATGATCCGGTCGATCAGTTCCTTCACCGTCGGCGTGTCGTGGATCAGGCCCGCGACCATGCCGCAGCTCCAGCCGCCGGCGTCCATCTCGCCCTTCTTCATGATCGCTGGATAGACGCCCGCCACCTCCGGCGCGATGTCGGCGAAGGTGATCTTGTCGCCCAGCGTGCGCTCCTTCTCCAGCAGCCGCTCGACCCCGGCGTTGTTCAGCACCCGCTCGGTGTTGCGCAGCGGGCGCATGATCAGGCGCGTATCCAGCTCGCTCGCCGCCACCAGGGCGTCCTTCACGTTCTGGTGGATCGGGGCTTCCTTGGTGGCCATGAAGCGGGTGCCCATGTTCATGCCCTCGGCGCCCAGCGCCAGGGCGGCCACCAGGCTGCGGCCGTCGGCCATGCCGCCGGAGGCCACGAAGGGGATCTTCAGCTCCTCCGCCGCCCGGGGAAGCAGGATGAAGTTCGGCACGTCGTCCTCGCCCGGGTGGCCCCCGCACTCGAAGCCGTCGACGCTGACCGCGTCGCAGCCGATCGCCTCGGCCTTCAGCGAGTGACGCACCGAGGTGCATTTATGGATCACCTTGATCCCGGCTTCCTTCAGCGCCGGCATCCACTTCTGCGGGTTGTTGCCGGCGGTCTCTACGGCCTTCACGCCGGACTCGATGATCGCCTTCACGAAGCCCGGATAGTCCGGCGGCGTCACCGCCGGCAGGAAGGTCAGGTTCACGCCGAACGGCTTGTCGGTCATCTCCCGGCAGCGAGCGATTTCCTTGGTCAGGTTCTCCGGCGTACCCTGGGTGAGACCCGTGATGATCCCCAGCCCCCCGGCGTTCGACACAGCCGAGGCCATCTCGGCATAGCCCACCATGTGCATGCCGCCCTGGATGATCGGGTGCTCGATGCCGAACAGTTCGGTGATGCGGGTCTTCATGGGCCGTCCTCCGGATATGTATTTACGTTGTATAGGATCGTCGTCGCTTCACGGGCAAGCCGGCATCGCATCGTGCTGGGCGGACGGGCGCGAAAGGCGCCTCAACGAACGTCCTTCACCACTTCACCGCCCTTGATCACGACCTTGGGCGCCTCCAGCACGCGCACGTCGGCGGTCGGATCGCCCGCCACCGCCACCATGTCGCCCCAGCGGCCGACGCTGATCGCGCCCAGGTCGCCGCGCCCCAGCGCCTCTGCGGCGGTGAGCGTCGCCGCGCGGATCGCCTGCAGGGGCGTCATACCGTAGCGCACCATCACCGCGAACTGCTTGGCCGAGTCCTTGTGCGGATAGACCCCGCTGTCGGTGCCGTAGATCATCTTCGCCCCGGCCTGGTGCGCCCGCTTGAAGTTCTGCCGCTGGGCCTCGGCGATCTCGCGGTCCTTGCGCAGGTTGTCTTCCAGGACCCCGTTCTTCTTGCCCTCGGCCTGGGTGTACTCGGTGTTGTAGATGTCCATGGAGAGGTAGGCGCCCTTCTCCTTGGCGAGCCGGATGCCCTCGTCGTCGATCAGGCTGGCGTGCTCGATGGTGTCGACCCCGGCGCGGATCGCGGCCTTGATGCCGCTCGTGCCGTGGGCGTGAGCGGCGACCTTCAGCCCCCACTGGTGCGCCTCGTCGACAACCGCCTTCATCTCCGCCTCGGTCATCTGCTGCTGGCCGGGCTCGGTGTTGCGCGAGAAGACCCCGCCGGTGGCGCAGATCTTGATCACCGTCGCGCCGTACTTGCGCAGGGTGCGGACGCTCTTCCTCGCCTCGTCCGGCGTATCGGCGCTGTATTCGTTGCGCTGCTTCATCGAGGGCGGGAAGTAGGTGGAATCGCAGTGCCCGCCGGTAGCGCCGAAGCTGTAGGCGGCGGTGATCAGGCGCGGGCCTGTGATGTAGCCGGCGTCGATCGCCTCGCGCAGGCCGACGTCGGCGAACTGGCCGGAACCGAGGTTGCGGGCGGTCGTGAAGCCGGCGTCCAGGGTGTCCCTGGCGTTGCGGACCGCGACCACCGTCCAGAAAGCGTCGGAGAACTGCAGGCCGCTGTAACCACCCCACTCGGGCAAGGCGTCCAGGTGGGCGTGCATCTCGATCAGGCCGGGCGTCAGCGTCAGGCCGGTCAGGTCCACCACCTTCGCGCCGGCGGGCGCGACGAGTTCGCCCTGCTTGCCGACGGCTGTGATCTTGCCGTCGGTGACGACGATCAGCGGCCGTTCGACCATGCCGCCGGACTGCACGTCCAGCATCCGGTCGGCGCTCACCGCCACCGTCTCGGCGTTCGCCGCCCCCGCGGCCAGCGCCGCCGCCATGCCCAGCCAGATCCGCATGTCGCCTCCCCGAACAGCACGGAAGGCTTAGCACGGCAGCGCCGCGCGTCGACCCTGGGGCGGTGACATCGCCGCCGCTTGCGGCTATCGCATCGCCCCGACTTCGCGCCCGCCAGGAACGCCTCCGTGACCGACACCGAAGAGCCCGGCTGGGCCACCGCCAAAACCCTGGCCGAGGCCCTGCCCTACATCCAGCACTACGACCGCGAGACCGTGGTCATCAAATACGGCGGCCATGCCATGGGCGAGGAGGAGGTGGCGCGAAAGTTCGCCGCCGACGCCGTGCTCCTGAAGATGCTCGGCCTGCATCCCGTCGTGGTGCACGGCGGCGGCCCACAGATCTCGGCCATGCTCGACCGCGCGGGCGTGAAGTCGACCTTCATCGACGGCCTTCGGGTGACCGACGAAGCCACGATGGAGGTGGCCGAGATGGTCCTCTCCGGCGCCATCAACAAGGAACTGGCCAACTGGATCACCCTCGCCGGCGCCGAGGCCGACGTGCGCGGCGTCGGGCTCTCGGGCAAGGACGGGCGGCTGATCACCGTCACCAAGGCCACCCGCACCCGCACCGACCCCGGCTCCAAGCTGGAGGAGGTGATCGACCTTGGCTTCGTCGGCGAGCCCTCGAAGATCGACCCGCAGCTGATCACCAACCTGATCTTCGCCGACCACGACTACATCCCGGTGGTCGCCCCGATCGGCGTCGCCGAGAACGGCCAGACCTACAACATCAACGCCGACACCGTGGCCGGCGCCCTGGCCGGCGCGCTGAACGCCAAGCGCATGCTGCTGCTGACCGACGTGGCCGGCGTGCTGGACGAGAAGGGCGAGCTGATCCGCCAGATGACGCTCGCCGAGGCGAGAGGCGCCATCGCCGCCGGCGTCGCCAGGGGCGGCATGATCCCCAAGCTCGAAACCGCCATCGCCGCCGTCGAGAGCGGGGTCGAGGCCGTGGTCATCCTCGATGGCCGGCGTCCGCACGCCATGCTGGTGGAGCTCTTCACCGAGCACGGCTCGGGCACGCTGATCCGCGCATGAGCGCCGATCTCCGCCACGTCGACACCTGGCTGTTCGACCTCGACAACACCCTCTATCCGCTGGACTCCGGTTTGGGCGTGTTGGTCACAGACCGGATCACCGACTACGTGCAGCGGGTCACCGGCCTGCCGCGCAAGGAGGCCCGAGCCCTGCAGAAGGGCTACCTGGAGGAACACGGCCTGACCCTCGGCGGCATGATGGCCAACCACGGGGTCGACCCGCAGGAATATCACGCGCATCTCAACGAGGTGGCCCTCGACGTCCTCACCCGGGATCCCGAGATGCTGGCCGGCCTGCGGCGCCTGCCCGGCCGGCGGCTGATCTTCACCAACGCCGACGAGGTGCATACCGAGCGGGTGCTGGCCAAGCTCGGCCTGACCGCCCTCTTCGACGACGTCTTCCACATCGGCGACGCGGACTATGTGCCCAAGCCGGCGCCGGAGACCTTCCGCCGGATTTCAGAGGCCCACGACCTCTTCCCCGAGAAGAGCTGCTTCTTCGAGGACACCGAGCGCAACCTCAAGCCCGCCTTCGACCTCGGCATGACCACCGTGCTGGTGGGCGCCGTCGAGGGCGCGCCGACCGCCGACTACGTGACCTATCGTACTGACCGTCTCGCGCCGTTCCTGCTGGCGGCCAAGCTCAAGGAGGCCGCATGAGCACCGACCTGACCGCCACCGACCTGCAAACCGAGATCGAGGCCGCCTGGGAAGCCCGCGACGGGGTCTCCACGGCCACGCAAGGCCCGGTGCGCACCGCCGTCGAGGAGACCCTGCGCCGCCTCGACGCCGGGACCCTGCGCGTCGCCACGCGCGACGAGGGCGGCGTCTGGACCACCCACCAGTGGGTCAAGCAGGCCGTGCTGCTCTCCTTCCGCCTGAACCCCAACGAGATCATGCGCCCCGGCGCGCTCGGCGGCGGCATCGGCCCCTGGTGGGACAAGGTGCCCTCCAAGTTCGACGGCTGGGACGCCCCGCAGTTCGAGGCCGCGGGCTTCCGCGCCGTGCCGGGCGCGATCGTCAGGCGCGGGTCGTTCATCGCCAGGAACGCCATCCTGATGCCATCCTTCGTCAACATCGGTGCCTATGTCGGCGAAGGCTCGATGGTCGATGGCTGGGCCACGGTCGGCTCCTGCGCCCAGATCGGCAAGAATGTGCACCTGTCCGGCGGCGTCGGCATCGGCGGCGTGCTGGAGCCCCTGCAGGCCAACCCCACCATCGTCGAGGACGACTGCTTCATCGGCGCCCGCTCGGAAGTGGTCGAGG
>JADZBR010000358.1 GCA_020852035.1 Caulobacteraceae bacterium | reverse complement strand
CGCCCGCGCGTAGGCGTCCTGCGGGACCAGCGCCGAGCCTTCCGCCAGGTGCAGGATGATGGCGTTCGACTGGGCGAGCGGCCGGCCATCGGGCAGAATCACCGTCGGCACCTGCCCGGCAGGGTTCATCGCCAGGAACTGCGGCGTGCGCGACTGGCCCTTGAGGACGTCCGTCTCGATCCAGTCGTAGGAAAGCTTAAGGAAATCAGAGACCCATTTCACCTTCAGGCAGTTTCCCGAGATGGAGTCGCCGTAGATCGTCAGCGGCATTTTGTTCCCCCCGGGTTGCCTCACCTTCCCGCGATCTGTACCAAAGCCCCTGCATCGTCGACGAGAAACAGACAGGGGGGCGCTCCATGAAGCGTATCCTGGCATGCCTCGCCACGCTGGCTGTGGCTGGCTTTGGCACTAGCGCGGCCGCTCAAGCGAAATCCGATCCCGTGGGCGATCTGGTGACCACGGCGCTGACCGGTGCCCTGCCCGGCACGCCCGAGTTCAAGATGCGCGCGACGCTCTACCACATCGGCGCGGCCGGCGTGGGGGCCCTGGACTCGCTGGGCTGCAAGGTGGTGCCGATGCGCACCATCGCCGTGGACAAGAACGTCATCCCCCGCCGCACCAAGCTGTTCATCAAGGAGACCGTCGGTCTGCCGATGCCGGACGGCTCCACGCATGACGGCTACTGGTACGCCAGCGACGTGGGCGGGGCGATCAAGGGCAACAAGATCGACCTCTTCACCGGCATGGGCCGCGCCTCGATGGCGCCGCTCCGGGCGCTGAACCTGGCGACGCTGAGCGTAACCCGCGTCGGCAAGTTCGACGGCTGCCCGCCGCGCTAGGTCCTTCTCCCGTTCGGGAGAAGGAAAGACGCGCCGCCAGGCGCGGCGAGGATGAGGGCTTGCGCCTTCTCCGGATAGGTCCCCGACCCCTCACCCTCCCGCCGGCTGTCGCCGTCGGGTTTCCCTCTCCCGACCGGGAGAGGGATGGGTTCAGGTCTCGACGAAGGCGCGCTCGAGCACGAAGTCGCCCGGCTTGGCCACCGAGCCCTCCTCGTAACCGCGCGCCAGCAGGAGCGCCTTCAGGTCGGCCAGCACCGAGGGGCCGCCGCACATCATCAGGCGGTCGACCGCCGGATCGAGCGGCGGGACGCCGAGGTCCTCGAAGATCTTGCCGTTGTCGATCAGGGTGGTGATCCGCCCCTGGGTCTTGAACGGCTCGCGGGTGACCGTCGGATAGTAGCGCAGCTTCGGCGAGACGATTTCGCCGAGGATCTCATCGTTCGGCAGGCCGTCCTCGAAGAGCTCGCGGTAGTTGAGGTCGGCGACATTGCGCACCGTGTGGGTGACGATCACCTCGTCGAAGCGCTCATAGACCTCCGGGTCGCGCGCCAGGCTGAGCCAGGGGGCGAGGCCCGTGCCGGTGCCGAGCATGTAGAGCCGCCGGCCGGGCTTCAGGCCGTCCAGCACCAGGGTGCCGGTGGGCTTCTTGCCGACCAGCAGGTCGTCGCCGACCTTGATGTTCTGCAGGCGCGAGGTCAGCGGGCCGTCCTGCACCTTGATGGAATAGAATTCGAGGGTGTCGTCCCACGACGGGCTGGCGATGGAATAGGCGCGCAGCAGGGGCTTTCCGTCTACCTCCAGGCCCAGCATCACGAACTGCCCGCTCTGGAAGCGGAACGACGGGTCGCGGGTGGTCTTGAAGCTGAAGAGCTCGCCCGTCCAATGGCGGACCTCCAGAACCTTCTCGACCAGGAAGGCGCCGCGGGCCTTGGCGGGCGGGGCGGCGACGGCGGCGTCAGTCATACGTTCAAGCTTCTCTCTTGCGACCGGCTCGCAGATAGCGATCCCGGCCGGTGAATCCTAGATGTCGCCGCCCATGAAGGGCGCAGCGCCCGGCGCGCGGGCGACATGGATGCCGCACTCGGTCTTGTCCTGGCCCTGCCAGCGGCCGGCGCGGATGTCCCCGCCCTCCTCCACCGGATTGGTGCAGGGCCAGCAGCCGATCGACGGGAAGCCCTGGGCCACCAGCGGATGGGCCGGCAGATCGTGTTCCCGCGCATAGGCGTCGAGTTCGGCCTTGCCCCAGTTGGCGAGGGGATTGAACTTCACCTTGCCGTCGGCCTCCTCGACCACCGGCAGGGAGAGGCGGTCGCCGCCGTGGAAGCGTTTGCGGCCGGTGATCCAGGCGTCGAAGCCCTCGATGGCGCGGTCCAGCGGCAGCACCTTGCGGATGTTGCAGCAGGCGTCGGTGTCGGTCTTCCAGAGGTCGGACTTCGGATCGCCCGTCGCGAGGTCGGCGAAGGCCGGGCGCAGGTCGCGCACGTCGGTGAGGCCGAGCGTCCGGGCGAGGCTCTTGCGGTAGTCCAGCGTCTGGCCGAACAGCATGCCGGTGTCGAGGAACAGCACCGGGATGTCGCGCTTCACCTGCGCCGTCAGATGCAGCAGCACCGCCGATTCCGCGCCGAAGGACGAGACCAGCGCCAGCCGGTCGCCGAACTGCTCGATGGCGCTTTCCAGGACGGTGGTCGGGTGGGCGTGGCGCAGTTCGGCGTCGAGCACCGGGGCGGGCGGCGCCAGGCGCTGGTCCGGCTCGTACACCGCCGTCATTGCGCGCGCTCCACGAAGGCCGGCACGCGCGCGTCGGAGTCGCGCTGGTAGACGTGGCGATAACGGTGGGCGGCGGCCTGCCATTGCTCGGGCGTGGAGCCGTCGTAGGGCTCGAAGGCGTCGACGCCGCAGCGGACCATGTGGCCGGCCTGCTCGCGCAGCACCTCGCCCACCGCCCGGATCTCGCCCTTGAAGCCGTAGCGGTCGCGCAGCAGGCGGGCCGAGGAGTAGTTGCGGCCATCCTTGAACTTGGGGAACACCAGGGCGATCACCGAGAGGCGCGGCAGGTCGTAGACCAGGTCCTCCACCGCCTCGCCGGCCTCCAGCCGCACGCCGAGCGAGCGGCCCTCGACCAGCAGGTGGTCGCCCTCGGTCTTGAACCGCTCCAGGGAGATGATCACGTCGCCGCGCGGCAGTTTCTCTTCGTCGGCGACGGTGGTGAAGGCGTCCTCGGCCCAGGCGGCGACGCCGTCCTTCAGCTTAATGTACGTCGGCATAGACCGCCTCCTTGAAGGGAGCCATCCCGGTGCGCCGGTAGGTGTCGAGGAAGCGCTCGCCGTCCTGGCGCTCGCGCAGGTAGACCTCGACCAGCTGCTCGATGGCGTCGGTCACGCGGTTCTCCGGCAGGGCCGGGCCGAGGATCTTGCCGACCTCGGCGTCCTCCGCCCCGGAGCCGCCGAGCGTGAGCTGATAGAACTCCTCGCCCTTCTTATCGACGCCCAGGATGCCGATGTGGCCGACGTGGTGGTGGCCGCAGGCGTTGATGCAGCCCGAGATCTTGATCTTCAGCTCGCCGATCAGCTCGGCGCGGTCCTGGTCGGCGAACCGCTCGGCGATGTGCTGGGCGATCGGGATCGCGCGGGCGTTGGCCAGGGCGCAGTAGTCCAGCCCCGGGCAGGCGATGATGTCGCTGATCAGGTTGACGTTCGGCGTGGCCAGGCCCGCCGCCGCCAGCGCCGCGTGGACGGTCGGCACGTCGTCCAGCCGCACGTGCGGCAGCACCAGGTTCTGCTCGTGCGTCACCCGCACGTCGTCCAGCGAATAGCGCTCGGCGAGGTCGGCGATCAGGTCCATCTGCTCGGCGCTGCAGTCGCCGGGGGTCTCGCCGATCGCCTTCAGCGAGACATCGACGATGGCGTAGCCCGGCTGCTTGTGCGGGTGGACGTTGTTACGCACGAAGCGGGCGAAGGCCGGGTCGGCGAGCCTGGCCTCCTCGAAAGCCGACGAGGACGCCGGCAGGGTCTCGAACGGCAGCGGGGTGAAGGCGCCGCGAATACGGGCCAGCTCGGTGTCGGGCAGGTCGGAGCCCTCGCCGATCTTCTCCCACTCGGCCTCGACCTGGCGGGCGAACTCCTCGACGCCCAGCGAGGCGACCAGGATCTTGATCCGCGCCTTGAACGAATTGTCCCGCCGCCCATAGCGATTGTACACGCGCAGGATCGCCTCGAGATACGAGAAGAGGCGCGCCGCCGGGATGAACTGGCGGATGGTCGGCGCCACATAGGGCGTGCGGCCCAGGCCCCCGCCGACCGCCACCTCGAAGCCCAGGTCGCCATTGCGGCCCCGGCGCATGTAGAGGCCGATATCGTGGATGCGCACCGCCGCCCGATCCTTCAGGGAGGCGACGATGGCGATCTTGAACTTGCGCGGCAGGAAGCTGAACTCGGGGTGCACGCTCGACCACTGGCGCACCGCCTCGCACCACACGCGCGGGTCGTCCAGCTCCTCGGCGGTGGCGCCGGCGTGCGGGTCGGCGGTGGTGTTGCGGATGCAGTTGCCGCTGGTCTGGATCGAATGCATGTCGACCGTCGCCAGCTTGTCGATGATGTCCGGCGCCTCGCGCAGCTTGATCCAGTGGAACTGCATGTTGGTGCGGGTGGTGAAGTGGCCGTAGCCCTTGTCGTGGGTGCGGGCGATCTCGGCCAGCATCCGCAGCTGGCGCGAACGCAGCGACCCGTAGGGAATGGCGATCCGCAGCATGTAGGCGTGCAGCTGCAGATAGAGGCCGTTCATCAGCCGGATCGGCTTGAACTGCTCCTCGGTGATCTCGTTGATCAGCCGGCGTTCGACCTGGCCGCGGAACTCGGCGGTGCGGTCGGCCAGGAACTGCTTGTCGATCTCGTCGTAGCGGTACATCGGCGCCTCACTAACGCTTGATCAGGTTCACGCGGCCGGTGGAGCGGGCCGCGCCCGAAGCCTGCGCCAGGGCGGCGATGACCTTGCCGCCCTCGGCCTGCTTGCCGTGCTGGCGGGGGTTGGTGGGCCCCAGCGCGCGCAGGCGCTCGCGGTAGCTCACCGGGGTGGGGATGCCGTCGGCGTCCACCAGGTCGATCAGATAGACGTCGACCACCACGGTCGGCTGGTTCTTGCCGTGCGCCTCGGCGGCCTCGGCGACGGCGGGATCGTCGAACAGCTCGGCGTCGGCGAAGCGTTCGATCCACTCGCCCTTGCGCCAGAACACGACCTCACCGTCGATCAGGCGATTGGCGGTCAGCGCCTTCATGCCGAATCCTTCCGGTTGAACCGGGCGGCATCCGCCTGGGTGGAGGCCGCCTCGACGACCGTCTCGACCTCGCCGGCCATCGCCTCGCCGACGATCAGCAGCGCCGGGCCGGAGAGGCCCGCCGTCGCCGCGCCCAGGCCGCCGAGGGTGGTCGTCACCCGGCGCTCGTCGGCGCGGCTGGCGTTCTCGACGATCAGCGCCGGCGTGGAAGCTGCGCGGCCGGCGGCGATCAGCTCGCCGGCGATGGTCGCGGCCGTGGAGAGGCCCATGTAGACCACCACCGTCTGATTGGCGCGCGCCAGGCTGGGCCAGTCCAGCTCGGGCAGCTGGCCCGAGGCGGCGTGGCCGGTGACGAAGGTGACGGCCTG
>JADZBR010000357.1 GCA_020852035.1 Caulobacteraceae bacterium | reverse complement strand
CTCTGCTCCCAAAGCAGATGCGCTACCAGGCTGCGCTACGCCCCGAGAAGCGCCGGCGAAGCGCGGTATTGCCATGCGCCGCCGCCAAATCCAATGCGGCTTAGGGGCGGGCGATCCGCCCCCCGGTCATCGGGCGCGGGGCGGCGGTGGTCGTCGGGAAGGTGATCGGCAGACCGTTCCAGGCGCGGGCGGCGAGGTAGGCGAAGGCTTCCGCCTCGATCGCGTCGCCGCGCCACCCCACATCCTCGGCGGTGCGCACCGGACAAGGCAGTCGCGCGCGCAGGGCCTTCATGATCTCGGGGTTATGGCGTCCGCCGCCGCAGGCGATCACCTCACGAGGCGGCTCGGGGGCGTAGTCGAAGGCGCGCTTCACGCCCTCGGCGGTGAAGGCCACCAGGGTGGCGGCCGCGTCCTCCAGGTGCAGCGGCTCGACCGGATCGAGCGGGAAATCGAAGCGGTCGAGCGACTTGGGCGGCCTGGCCTCGAAGAAGGGATGCGACAACAGGGCCTTCAGCACGCCCTCGTCGACCCGGCCGACGCTGGCGTAGCGGCCGCCGGCGTCATAGCGGCCGGCGCCGCGCTTCTGGACCAGGAGGTCGACCATGCCGTTGGCCGGGCCGGTGTCGAAGGCCAGCATCTCGCCGCCCTCGAAGAGCAGGGTGATGTTGGCCACCCCGCCGAGGTTAAGGATCGCCAGCGGCGGCGCCAGGCCCGAGCGTTCGGCCAGGGCGCGGTGGTAGACGGGAACCAGCGGCGCCCCCTCCCCGCCCGCGGCCACGTCGGCGGTGCGGAAGTCGTAGACCACCGGCACGCCGGTGCGCCCGGCCAGCCAGTGGGCGTCGCCGAGCTGGATGGTGCGGCCGACCACGCCGTCCTTCGGGCGCTCATGGAACACCGTCTGGCCGTGCATGCCGATCAGGTCGATGTCGCTCCAGGCCAGCTTGTTGGCGGCCAGGAAGGCGTCGGCGGCGTCGAAATGCTCCTGGGCGATCAGGGCCGCCGCCTCGCCGAACACCTCCGGGTCGGCGACGTCGCGCGGCAGGGCCTTGGCGGCCTGGGTGGCGCGCAGCACCACCTGTCGGGTGGGATCGGAAAGCTTGCGCTCTCCGGCCGGCCCGAACGCCTCGATCGTCTCGCCGTCGGTCTCCAGGATCGCCATGTCGACGGCGTCGAGGGAGGTTCCGGTCATAAAACCTAGTACGCGCATAGACCTTGACTGCCACGCCGCAGCGCCCTTATCCAGCGCCGCATGATCGGCCGCGCCAAAGCCTTCCAGAGCTACTACCGCCTGCCCTAGCAGGCGAGCGATCGATCACGTCGATGTTTCGCCAACCCCACGGGGGCCGGCGACGTCGATGGAAAGGCGGTCTCCAGCCCTGATCTTCCAGGAGACCAGTAAGATGATCACCCTCGAGACCGCAGGCTTCAAACCGCGCTCGGACCTTGTCCGCACGCTGCTGGAGCGCGGCCATATCTACCAGGCGAGCGACCTGGAGGGGCTGGACCGCGCGGCTGCCGAAAGGGTGATCACCGCCTACATCGGCTTCGACGCCACCGCGCCGAGCCTGCATGTGGGCAGCCTGGTGCAGATCATGACGCTGCGCCGGCTGCAGCAGACCGGGCATAGGCCGATCGTGCTGATGGGCGGCGGGACCACCAAGGTCGGCGACCCGTCGGACAAGGACAAGGCGCGGCCGATGCTGACCGATGCGTTCATCGCGGGCAACATCGCCGGCATCAAGCGCGCCTTCACGCCGTTCCTGACCTTCGGCGAGGGGCCGCGCGAGGCGGTGATGGTGAACAACGCCGACTGGCTGGAGAAGCTCGGTTACATCGAGTTCCTGCGCGAGTTCGGGGCGCACTTCACGATCAACAAGATGCTCTCGTTCGAGTTCGTGAAGAACAGGCTGGAGAACGACCTCAGCCTCTCGTTCCTCGAGTTCAACTACATGCTGATGCAGGCGACGGATTTCGTGGAGCTGAACCGGCGGTTCGGCTGCACCCTGCAGTTCGGCGGCTCCGAGCAGTGGGGCAACATCATCAACGGCATCGAGCTGGTCCGCCGGCTGGAGCAGAAGGAAGCCTTCGGCGTCACCGCGCCGCTGGTGACCACCGCCTCGGGCGCCAAGATGGGCAAGACGGCGGACGGGGCGGTCTGGCTGAACGCCGAGATGCGCAGCCCCTACGACTACTGGCAGTTCTGGCGGAACACCGAGGACGCCGACGTCGGCCGGTTCCTGCGGCTGTTCACCGAACTTCCGCTGGACGAGATCGCGCGGCTGGAGGCGCTGCAGGGCGCCGAGATCAACGCCGCCAAGAAGGTGCTGGCCGACGAGGCCACCACCCTGCTCCACGGCCGCGAGGCCGCTGAGACCGCCGCCGGCGCGGCCAAGGCGGCGTTCGAGCAGGGAACGCTCTCCGGCGACCTGCCGACGGTCGAGGCGCCGCGCGCCGAGCTGGAGGCGGGCCTGACGGCCGCGCGCGCCTTTGTGCTGGCGGGGCTCGCCTCGTCCAACGGCGAGGCGCGGCGGCTGGCGCAGGGCGGCGGCATGCGGATCAACGACGCGGCCGAAAAGGACGCCGACCGCAAGCTCACCCTCGCCGATCTGTCGGACGGGGTGATCAAGCTGGCGGCCGGCAAGAAGAAGATCGTGCTGCTCAAGCCCTCTCCCTGAGGGAGAGGGACACCCGGCGGCGGAGCCGGCGGGAGGGTGAGGGGTTACGGGCCTGTCCGGAAAGGCTGTAAGCCCTCATCCTCGCCGCGCGTCCCGCGCGTCTTTCCTTCTCCCGACCGGGAGAAGGATTTGGAGGAACACCAATGACCGACCTCGCCGAAGGCGTCCCCGCCCCCGACTTCGACCTGCCGACCGATGACGGCCGTGTCTCGCTGGCCGGGCTGAAGGGCAGGACCGTGGTGCTCTACTTCTATCCGAAGGACGACACCTCCGGCTGCACGGCCGAGGCGCAGGGGTTCACCGCGGCCGCCAAGGATTTCGCCAAGGCGAACGCGGTGGTGGTGGGCGTCTCCAAGGACACCGCCGCCAAGCACGGGAAGTTCAAGGCCAAGTACGACCTCGACGTGGTGCTGGGCTCGGCGGCCGAGGACGACGTGGTCGAGCGCTACGGCGCCTGGGTCGAGAAGAGCATGTATGGGCGCAAGTACATGGGCATCGACCGCTCCACCTTCCTAATCGACAAGACCGGCGTCATCCGCCGCGTCTGGCGCAAGGTGAAGGTGCCGGGGCTCGTCGCCGAGGTGCTGAAGGCGGCGCAGGCGCTGGCCTGAGCCCATCCGCGCAGAGCTAGCGTGACCGCGTTCTCTCCTCCGCTCATTCCCGCGAAAGCGGGAACCCAGGCTTTTTTTGTTCAACAGGAGACGCCAGCGCCCTTCGATAAAACACCTGGGTCCCCGCTTTCGCGGGGATGAGCGGAAAAGTTGGGTTGGCGTGGCGGCGAATCCTCGCACCGGCGGGAACCTTCGACGCCCTCCGCTGTTGTATATCTGCCGCGACCGAAGCCTTTATGGCGAAAGACGCGACAAGGCCCGGTGAGGGCTCTAGCGGCCCTCACCGGACTGCCTTAGCTGAGCCTGATCAGCGATCGGATTTCGAGCACGGCCTCTCCGAACGCCCTTTTTCCTTGCGCCATCGCCAAGCCTCGCCGATAAACCCGGCCGATGAGGCTGCCCCGACTTTCCCAAGCCCGGCGCTCTTTGCTCGCCCTATTCCCCGAACGCCACCTCTATCTCCGCTCCGGCGGTGAAATGCGGGCGTTCGTGCTGACCCCCGGCAAGCAGATGGCCTTCGCCGCCGCGATCGCCGGCGCGGGGCTCTGGATGGGCGTCTCCACCGCCGCGATGGCGATCAACGCCCTGTCGCTGACCCGCGAGGATCAGGCCGTCGCGCGCACCCAGGCCAAGTACGAACGCTGGGCCGCCGACCGCCAGGCGCGGCTGAACAGTGCGATGGCGCAGCTTTCCGCCGGCGGCGGCTCCATCGGTGAACTGGCCGCCTCGGTGGAAAACCGCCACCAGGCCCTGGCCCTGCTGCTCAGCGACCTGAAGGACACCCCCGGCGCCCAGGCCGCCCTCGCCCCCGCCCTGCGCGGACCGCAGGCGCCGGAGAACGACCCGGTCCGCCGCGTCGAATTCGTCCGCGCCAGCCAGGAACGGCTGATCGAGGCCGCCGACACCTTCGCCAAGAGCCGGGCCGAGCGCCTGCGCCTGGCCTTCCGCCTGGCCGGGGTCAGCCCCTCGACCTACGCCGTCGACAAGAGTTCGCTGGGCGGCCCGCTGATCGAGGCCAAGGACCCGCAGGCCCTGGCCGCCATCCTGGATGTCGATGAAGGCTTCGCCACCCGCATCCAGCACGCCGCCAACAGCCTCTCCGAGGCGCGCGCCATGAACCAGGTGGCCCAGGCCCTGCCGCTGGCGCGCCCGTCCGGCGTCACCGGCCAGTCCAGCGGTTTCGGCGTGCGCTTCGATCCCTTCACCCGCCGACCGGCATTCCACTCCGGACTGGATTTCACGGGCGGCTACCGCGCCCCGGTCGGGGCGACCGCGCCGGGCGTGGTGTCGTTCACCGGCGTGCGCTCCGGCTACGGCAACACCGTCGAGATCGACCACGGCAAGGGCTTCAAAACCCGCTACGCCCACCTCGCCGGCATCGCCGTGCGGCCCGGCCAGCGCGTGGCGCTGGGCCAGCGCATCGGCGCGATGGGCTCCACCGGCCGCTCGACGGGTGTTCACTTGCACTACGAAGTGTGGGTGAATGGCCGCGCCCAGAACCCCAGTCGTTTCCTGAAGGCCGGTGAGTATGTTCAACAAGCCTCAAAGTCCTAGCGGCGGCCAGCCGCAGCCCACCAACGGCAATGGCGGCCTCGACGCCCCCCTTCCCCCGGCCGACCGCGGCCTTCCCAGAGCTGGAGGCCCGAAAGTGGCGGCGCTGATCACCGACAACGTCACCGTCGAAGGCGGTATCTCCGGCGACGGCGAACTGCACGTGGACGGCACGATCCGCGGCGACGTGCGCGTCTCGCGCGTGACCATCGGCGAGAGCGGCAAGATCGAGGGATCGGTGAAGGCCGACATCCTGGAGGCCCGCGGCAAGGTGATCGGCTCGATCGAGGCCAAGCAGGTGCGGCTCTACGCCAGCGCCCACGTGGACGGCGACATCACCCACGAGCAGCTGGCGATGGAGAACGGGGCGTTCTTCCAAGGGCGCTCTCTGCGCTTCCAGCGTGAGCCGAAGCCGGCGACGATCACCCCGCCGGCGGGCGTGAAATCGGCCGTGCCGCCGGCCGAAGCGGCCAAGATCGGACCGGCCGCCGGGACGGCCTGATCCCCACTTCCGATCATTCCCGCGAAAGCGGGAACCCAGGCTTTTTTTGTTCAATCGGAAACGCCCGTGTCCTTCGATAAAACACCTGGGTCCCCGCCTTCGCGGGGATGAGCGGGATGTTTGCGGCGCTTTAAAGTGATTTCAGCCACGCCAGCAGCCGCGCGTTCACCTCGTCCGGCCGTTCCTGCTGCGTCCAGTGCCCGCAGCCGGGCAGGACGTCGGCGCTGTGCAGCTTGGGCATCTCGGCCTTCATCAGCGCCACCAGATCGGCCTTGCCGAACATGCTCAGCACCAGGTCGCGCTCGCCGCCGATGAACAGCGACGGCTGCTCGATCCTGCGTCCCTGGAACTGCGACAGGTAGCGGAAGTCGCGGTCGTGGTTGCGATAGCGGTTGATCGGCCCGCGGAAGCCCGAGCGCTCGAACTCGCCGACGTAGTAGTCGAGGTCGGCGTCTGTCAGCCAGGCCGGGAACGGGTCGGGGTCGACCAGCCCTTCCAGCAGGCTCTGGCCGTGGGTCTTGTCGCGCGGCCAGGTTCCGTCGGGGGCGTCGCCGCTGATGGCGTAGTAGAACTTGCGAAGGCCCGCACGGACGTCCGCCTCCAGCTCGGCCTCGGCCGGGCCGACGTTCTGGAACCAGGCCTGATAGAAGAACCGCCCCTGACTGGTGAACACCGCCTCGATCATCTCCGACATCGAGCGCTGCGGCACGCCCGTATAGGGCACCGAGAGCCCCGCCACCGCCCGCACCCGGTCGGGCCGGATGAGCGCGGTGTTCCAGACGATCGGCGCGCCCCAGTCGTGGCCGATCAGCACCGCCGGCGCCTCGGGCGACAGCCGCTCGACCAGGGCCGCCACGTCGGCGACCATGTGCTCCATGTCGTAGGCTTCGATGGGGTGCGGCTTCGACGAGCCGCCGTAGCCGCGCACGTCGATGGCGCAGGCGGTGAAGCCGGCCTTCGCGATCGGCCCGATCTGGTGGCGCCAGCTGTACCAGCTCTCCGGGAAGCCGTGGACCATCACCACCAGCGGCCCCTCGCCTTCCATGGCGCAGCGCAGGGTGACCTCGCCGAGGTCGATGTCGCGGAATGTGGGCATGGCGGGATCCTTGAGCGTCGGCGCAGGCAACAATGCGCGCGCTGCGGAAGTCAACGGCCGGCTCTATCCGCCGCGACAGCGGGAAGCGGTTATTCCAGTCCGGGTGAAATCAGAACTCGCCGTCGACCAGGACAAGGCGGCTCGTGGTGGAACGATGGCGGCGCGCGAACAGGTCTTGGGCGTCTGGATCGCCAAGAAATGACTCTGCATGGCCGCGGGACGGGAATTCAAGGATCACCAGGCGCTGAGGCGACCAGTCGCCTTCCAGAACCACCGGCTCAGCCCCCTTGGACACATAGCGTCCGCCATGCTTGGCGATGAACGCAGGGATAGCTTCGACATAGGGAAGAAAGTCTCTGAGGTCGTTCACGCTCAGATCGAGCACCAGATAGGCGTTCATCCTCGGTCTCCCGCACTGCCGTGCAAGCTAGTTTGGCAGGAGATCGCGGGAATGTGCCACGGGTCGAGACCGTGAACGTCCGGCATGGGTGGCTAAGTTTCACCTCCCCCG
>JADZBR010000356.1 GCA_020852035.1 Caulobacteraceae bacterium | reverse complement strand
GCTCGTAGAGCTGCATCAGCGCCACAGAGGTGATCGGCTTGGACATCGAGTAGATGCGGAAGATGGCGTCGTCGGCCATCGCCTTGCCGCGCTCGCGGTCGGCCATGCCGAGGTTCTTCTGGTAGGCCACATGGCCGTGACGGGCGACGGCGATCTGGCAGCCGGCGATCTTGCCCGGGCCGATGTAGTTGCGTTCGAAATGCTCGGTGATGCGCTCAAGGCGGCCGGCGTCGAGGCCGGTCCACTGCGTCTGGGCGTCCATGCGGTTTCCTCGGGAAATTATCGTTTGGCTGGAATGGGTCTATCATGCCCCTCGGACGTGAGGGGGCAAGGGCGATGTTCCGGTTTCCGTTGATGGTCCTGGTGGCGCTGAATCTTGGCGCCTGCGCGGTGGTGGGCTCCGAGCAGCCGCTGTTCGGCGCGGCGGACGCGCGGGGCCATGCGGTGCTGCGGACCGGGCTCTGGGCCATGCCCGACGAGGACTGCGCATTCGATCCGGCCGCCAGGTCGAAGGACTGGAACAAGTGCGCCAACGCCACCCTGGTGGGACCGGCGACCTTCAGCGAACGGCCGGGCGAGGGCGACGGCGAGGACGCCAAGACCCTGCGCTATGTGCTCGCCGGCGGCGCGCCGCGGGTGGCGCAGATCCAGGCGCCGGAGGACGAGGGCGATCCCAACTACGCCTACGCGGGCCTGCGCCCGCTGCGCGCCGACGAGGCCGGCCGTATCGTCGAGGCCCGGGTCTGGCTGGCGATGTGCGAACCGCCGCCCGATCCGAAGAAGGTGCTCGACGAAGAGGACAGGCGCCCGCCGCTCCCCGCCGGCCTGGTTCGCGACCAGAAGGGCCCCGGCTGCACGGCGACGAAGGCGTCCGCCGCGCGGGCGGCCGTCGCGCGCTCGGAAGCCTGGGCGACGCAGCGGGAGTTGGCGATGACCGCCCGCTGGATCCGCGACGCGGATTAGAGCCATTGCCGGACAGAAGAATGTCCGGTGACTCGGCTCTCTACCCAATCGTCATAGCCGGTCCTTCATATGGACCAGGGAACATGGCCGCCGGCGGCGCCAGACCCAGGACCGCCTCTAGAGGTCGGCCTCGTAGAACATCATCGCCTCGCCCTCGCCGCCGAGGGAGGCGTAGAGGCCGCGCGCCGGGCCGTTGTCGGTCTCGGTGGCGACCCAGAAGGCGGCGCAGCCGTGTTCGCGAGCCCAGGCGAACAGCTCCCGCATCATCCGCCGCGCGACGCCTTCGCGCTGCCGGGCGGGCGTGACGCCGAGGTTGTCGACGTAGAGGTGGGTCGGCTCGTCGGGCTGGTTGTGGACCATGCCGCGCGCCTGGCCGATCACCACGCCGTCAGCGGTCGCCACCACCATCAGATGGCCGGGCGCGGCCAGGTAGCCGGCCAGCAGGGCCGGGTCGATCCTTCGGTCGAACACGTCTTCGGCGATGCGGTCCAGCAGCGCTGTGTCGGCCGGCGTGACGCGGTGGATCTCGACGCTCATGCGCCTTCTGTCGCGCGGCCTCAGGGCGCCCGCAAGAGGGTGCTGCAGGCCCGGGTGTGGCGGGTGAGTTCGTGGCGGCGCGCGAAGATCCTCATCGCCGCCGAGGAGGGATCGCGCGAAGCCTCCCAGACGCCGTGGTCGGCGTAGCGGGTGATCAGCAGCAGGCGCTGCACGCCCTGCGCCTGGTCCTCGGCGCCGCGGTCGGCCGTGAAGAGGCCGAAGATGGTGGTGGCGAAGCGGCCCTCGAAGTCGACCCAGGCTTCGCCGGAGAGGCGCACGAACTCCTCGGTCGCCTCGGCGTCCACGTGGAACCAGTTGTGCACGAAGATGCCGCCCGGCGGCGGTCGGTCCGCCGTGCCGGGGCGTAGCGTCGGGGTCAGCCGCTCGCGGCGCAGGGTGACGACATCGGCCAGCCCGGCGACCGCCTCGGCCGCGGCGGCCCGCGCCGGCTCGTCGTCCGGCCCGCGCAGCAGCACGGCCGCCTCGGTCGAGGCCCAGCCGAGCTGCGGGGCGAACTGGCCGACCAGGTCGCGCCCGCCGATCGCGCCGGGCAGGGCCTCGGTCAGGCGGGCGTGGGCCGGACGGCCGCGGACGAGGGTGAGGAAGAGATAGTCGTATGCCGTCATGGTCGACCCCTGGCGTCGTAGATCTGCCGGGCCTTTTCTATCAGGCGCGGGTCGGGATTTTCGAGGGCGCGCGGGATCGTGAAGAAGGCTTCCATCTCCTCGCGGGTCATCCGCCGCGGCAGGTCCGGCGCGCCGGCCTCGATCGCCTCGATGATCTTCCAGCCGCTGACGAAGAAGGCTTCGATGACCTTCAGCTGGCCGGAGGCGTCGGCCATGACGTTCTTGAGCGAGACGTCCGAGCCGCTCCAGTAGGGCAGGGTGGCCGCGCCCTCCGCCCGTTCCTCGGCCAGGATGGCGCGCAGCTCGGCCAGGGCCGGGGTCTCGGGAAAGTCCGAAGCGGCGCGCTCGGTCCAGTCCCAGCCGCTGTCGTTGCCAAGGCCGAGGGCGTGGCAGAGCGCCAGCGCCTGGGCCTCGTCCGGCGGCCAGAGGCGCTCCATGAAGGTCACATAGCCGCCGGCCGCCAGGTCCACGACGCTGTCGACGCGCTGCAGGAACGGATTGCCGGCGTGGCGGCGGCAGACCTCGACATGCAGGCGGTAGGCGCGGTCCCAGGGTGTGACGCGGGCGGCGACCTCGCCCGTCGGGTCGGCGAACACCCAGCACCAGTCGCCGCGGCCGACCTCGCGCCAGCCGGCTTCGCGCAAGGCTTCGCAGGCTTCGCCGGCCGTGCCGCCCTGCCGGATCGCGGGCAGGGCGGGCGGCATGGCTAGTAGAGCACCGCCATCGCCGAGCGCTCGAAGCTTTTCAGCTCGTCGCGGCGGTCTTCGCGGATCTTCACCACCCATTCAGGGTCCTGCAGCAGGGCGCGGCCGACGGCGATCATGTCGAACTCGCCGCGGTCGAGACGCGCTTCCAGCTCGTCCAGGGCGGCGGGCTGCGAGCCCTCACCGGCGTAGGCGGCGATGAACTCGCCCGAGAGGCCCACCGAGCCGACGCTGATGGTCGGCTTGCCGGTCAGCTTCTTGGCCCAGCCGGCGAAGTTGAGGTCGGACCCCTCGTATTCCGGCTCCCAGAAGCGGCGTTGCGAGCAGTGGAAGACGTCGGCGCCGGCGTCGGCCATCGGCTGCAGCCAGGCGGCCATCTCGTCGGGCGTGTGGGCGATGCGGACGGTGAAGTCCTGCTGCTTCCACTGCGAGAGGCGGATGATCACCGGGTAGTCGGGGCCGACGGCGGCGCGCACGGCCTTGAGGATCTCCACCGCGAAGCGGCTGCGGCCGGCCAGTTCGCCGCCGAACAGATCGCCGCGCTCGTTGGTGCCTTCCCAGAAGAACTGGTCGATCAGATAGCCGTGGGCGCCGTGCAGCTCGACGGCGTCGAAGCCCAGGCGCTTGGCGTCGGCCGCAGCGCTGGCGAAGGCGGCGATGGCGTCGGCCACGTCGGCGTCGCTCATGCCCTCGCCGAACTTGTGGCCGGGGCTGGAGAGGCCCGAAGGGCTGTCGTAGGGGCCCGGCGGCTCCCAGTCCTTCGAGCGGGTGCGCACCGCGCCCACGTGCCACAGCTGCGGGGCCATCAGGCCGCCGGCGGCGTGCACCTCGTCGATCACCGTCTTCCAGGCGGCGAGCTCGGCCTCGCCGTGGAAGCGCGGGATGTTGGGATCGTTCAGCGAGGCGGGGCGGGCCACGCCCGTGACTTCGGAGACGATCAGCCCGACCTGGGTCTCTGCGCGGCGGCGGTAGTAGGCCGCGACTTCGCCGGTCGCCACGCCGCCCGGCGAGAACGAGCGCGTCATGGGCGCCATGACGATGCGGTTGGGAAGCGTCAGGCCCTTGAAGGTGAAGGGCGAAAAGAGTGTGCCGGCCATGCGGACCCCTGAGTTTCAAACGGGCGTTCGAGCCCAGTTAAGGGCGGCGGCCAGGCTTCGCCAGCGCAGAATTTCTGACGGCGCCTCCTGTTTCCTTCTCCCCTTGCGGGAGAAGGTGGCCCGAAGGGCCGGATGAGGGGTCGAAGATCATCGACGCCTCGCAAATGGATCGGCCGGGCGCGGATGGAGAGGGCTGAGAGACCCCTCATCCGACCGGCTTCGCCGGCCACCTTCTCCCGCAAGGGGAGAAGGGGCCTAGACCACCGCGTCGAGGTATTCGACTTCCGGCCGGCCGGCCATGCAGGGGCCCATCTTGGCGCCGGCGGCCTTGAAGTAGTCGGTGCCGCCGTGGTGCTTCAGGGCGTCGGCGTCCTTGTAGAGCTCCAGCACCTTGTAGGTCCCGGGCTCGGTGCGGCTCTTGGTCAGCTGGTAGGCGATGCAGCCGTCCTCGTTGGCGCGCACCTGGGCCTGCAGGCCCTTGAAGATCTCTTCAAACTCCGTCGCCTTGGCTTCCTGGACTT
>JADZBR010000355.1 GCA_020852035.1 Caulobacteraceae bacterium | reverse complement strand
GGCCGCCGGTGCGGCGGATCGCCGGTGATGTCCCGCCCGGCCAGATGAACCCGTCCTTCATCCGGCGTCTCGAAGCCCGCCAGCATCCGCATCAAAGTGGTCTTGCCGCAGCCGGAGGGACCGAGCAGGGCGAAGAACTCCCCCTCGTAGATCGCCAGGTCCACCCGATCGACGGCGGTCTCCTCGCCGAACCGCTTGCTCACCCCCTCGAAGCGCACCAGCGGCCGGGCCGCCGGGTCGGCCCAGGGCGCAAAGGTCGAACGGACGGCCCCGATGTTGGGCCGGACGCGCGCGGTCATTTGCCCGTCAGCACCCGCGTCCAGTCGCGGTTCACCGCTCGCAGGGTGTCCTGATCCTTGGTGGTGGTGACGAACAGGCGCTGGAACACCGCCGGGGTCGGATAGACGTTGGGATTGTCGCGCACCGCCGCGTCGACCAGCGGCGTCGCCGCGGCGTTGGCGTTGGCGTACTGGGTGTAGTTGGAGGCCCGGGCGATCACCTCCGGCTGCATCATGTAGTCGAGGAACTTGTAGGCCGCGTCCGGATTGGGCGCGTCTTTAGGCATGGCGAAGACGTCGAACCACACCTGGCTGCCGTCCTTGGGGATGGCGTAGGCGACCTCGACCCCGTTCTTGGCCTCCTCGGCGCGGGTCCGGGCCTGCAGCACGTCGCCCGAGTAGCCGACCGCCACGCAGATGTCGCCGTTGGCCAGGGCGTCGATGTACTCCGAGGAGTGGAACTTGCGCACATAGGGCCGCGCCTTCATCAGCACGGCCGTCGCCGCGGCGATGTCCGCCGGGGCCGTGGAGTTGGGGTCCTTGCCGACATAGTTCAGCGCCACCGCGTACATGTCTTCCGAGGCGTCCAGCATGTAGACGCCGCAGTCCTTCAGCCTGGCGAGGTTGGCCGGCTCGAAGACCACCGCCCAGCTGTCCACCGGCACGCCCGGCAGGCGCTTCTTCAGCTCGGCCACGTTGTAGCCGATGCCGATGGTGCCCCACATGTAGGGCACGGCGTATTTGCCGCCCGGATCGAAGGGCTCCATCTTGGCCATGATCTCGGGCCACAGGTTCTTGCGGTTCGGCAGTTTGGCGAAGTCCAGCGGCTGGATGGCGCCGGCCTGGATGTAGCGGGGCACGTTGTGGTTGGACGGCGCGACGATGTCGTAGCCGGTCCCGCCGGCCAGCACCTTGGTCTCCAGCACCTCGTTGGAATCGAAGGTGTCGTAGACCACCTTGATCCCGGTCTCCCTGGTGAAGTACTCGAGGATCGCCGGGTCGATGTAGTCGGACCAGTTGTAGATCCTCAGCGTGTCCGCCTTGCCCGCGCCGCCGCCCTGGCCGCCACAGGCCGCCAGCAGCGCCGCGGAGCACAGCCTCGCCGCCCAGCCGGCCCAAGCCCTCAACGCCATCCGTCCCTCCCCGAAAGGTCGCCGCAATCTAAGGCGCGGCGCCCGCGCGGCCCAAGCCAGAATCGCGCATTCTGGGCCGCTTGCCCAATGCGAGGTCAGACCGTGCCGCCCGTCCTCGCCTACCTGACGCCGATCGGGCTGCTCGTCGTCTCCAACGTCTTCATGACCTTCGCCTGGTACGGGCACCTGAAGGTCGAGCACCGGCCGATCTGGATCCTGGTGATCGCCAGCTGGGGGATCGCCTTCTTCGAATACTGCCTCGCGGTGCCGGCCAACCGGCTCGGGCGCCTTGTCTATTCGCCGGCCGAGCTGAAGACCATGCAGGAGGTGATCACGCTGGCGGTCTTCGCCGTCTTCTCGATCGCTTACCTGGGCGAACGCTTCACCTTCAACCACCTGGTCGGCTTCGCCCTGATCACGCTCGGCGCGCTCTTCGTGTTCAAGGGGCCGTTCTGAGCCGCGCCCTTGGGATCGCCGCGCGGACGCCGTATATGCGCGCGCCATGTCCCGCATCCTGATCACCTCCGCCCTGCCGTATGTGAACGGCGTCAAGCACCTCGGCACGCTCGCCGGGTCGATGCTGCCGGCGGACGTCTATGCGCGCTTCCAGCGGGCGCGGGGCCGCGAGACCCTCTACATCTGCGCCACCGACGAGCACGGCACGCCGGCCGAGCTGGCCGCCGCCGCCGCCGGCCAGACGGTGGCCGACTACTGCGCCGAGCAGCATCGCATCCAGCACGACCTGGGCCGCGCCTTCGGCCTCTCCTGGGACCACTTCGGCCGCTCGTCCTCGCCGCAGAACCACAAGCTGACCCAGCGGTTCGCCCAGGCCCTCTGGGAGGCCGGCTTCATCGAGGAGCGGGTGACCCAGCTGGTCTACAGCCTGGCCGACAAGCGCTTCCTGCCCGACCGCTATGTCGTCGGCACCTGCCCGCACTGCGGCTACCAGCAGGCCAGAGGCGACCAGTGCGACAACTGCACGCGCCTCCTGGACCCGGCCGACCTGATCCACCCGCGCTCGGCCGTGTCCGGCTCCGACGAGATCGAGATCCGCGATTCCAAGCACCTCTTCCTGATGCAGACCGCCTTCGAGCCGAAGCTGCGCGAGTGGATCAACGCCAAGAAGGGCGAGTGGCCGATCCTGGTCACCTCCATCGCGCTCAAGTGGCTGGACGAGGGGCTGAAGGACCGCGGCATCACCCGCGACCTGACCTGGGGCGTGCCGGTCAACGCCATGGACTGGGGACCGAACCCGCAGGGCCAGTTGCCGGACGTGGCGGGCCTGGCCGACAAGGTCTTCTACGTCTGGTTCGACGCCCCGATCGAATACATCGGCGCGACCTGGGAATGGGCGGACGCGCGCGCCCAGGAGGCCGGCGAGGGGCCCGCCGAGGACATCGCCTGGGAACGCTGGTGGCGCGAGCCGCACGCGGCGGACGTCACCTATGTGGAGTTCATGGGCAAGGACAACGTGCCTTTCCACACCGTCGGCTTCCCTTCGACCCTCTTCGGCCTGAACGAGAACCGGGTCGAGGGCGAATGGCGCCCGGCGAGCAACGCGCCGTGGAAGCTGGTCGACACCCTCAAGGGCTTCAACTGGCTCAACTGGTACGGCGGGCGGTTCTCGACCACGCACCAGCGCGGGGTCTTCATGGACGCGGCGCTCGAGCTGCTGCCGCCGGACTACTGGCGCTGGTACCTCACCGCCAACGCGCCGGAGAGTTCCGACACCGCCTTCACCTGGGAGCAGTTCCAGGCGCAGGTGAACGCCGACCTGGCCGACGTGCTGGGCAACTTCGTCAACCGCATCCTGAAGTTCACCGAGACGCGGTTCGAGGGCGTGGTCCCGGACGGCGGGGAGGCCGGGCCGTTGGAGCTGAAGCTCTATGACGACGTGACCGCGCAACTGGTTGAACTGACCAAGCAGCTGGAGGCTGTCGAATTCCGCAAGGCCGCCCAGGCGCTGCGGGCGCTCTGGGTGATCGGCAACGGCTATCTCACCGAGGCCGCGCCCTGGACGGCGATCAAGACCGACCGCGACCGCGCCGCCGTGGTGGTGCGCACCGGCCTCAACCTGGTGGCGCTGTTCGCGCGCGTCTCGGCGCCCTTCATCCCCTTCGCGGCCGAAACCATCGCCGAGGCGGTGGGCGAGGGCGACCTGCACGCCTGGCCGCAGGCCGACGGCGCGGCCGAGCTGACACGCCTGAAGCCCGGCCGGCCGGTGACCACGCCGGAGGTGCTGTTCCGCAAGGTGGACGACGCCCAGGTCGCCGAATGGACCGCCCGCTTCGGCGGCGCGGAGGCGGTGGAAACGGCCTAGCTTCACTCAATACCCGTGCGCGAGATGGGGCGCCCGCCCTCCAAACTCCCGCTCATCCCCGCGAAAGCGGGGACCCAGGTGTTTTATCGAAGAGCGCTCGCGTTTCCGGAGTGAACACAAAAAGCCTGGGTCTCCGCTTTCGCGGGGATGAGCGGGAACAGGGACTTAGCTCAAGTTCCCCGAGGTTCATGAGCGCAGGTCCTAATGCGCAGCCTTTTCCGACGCCGGCAGGGCCACGCCCTTGCTGTGCTTGATCACCTCGGCCTGCGAGATGTCGAGGAAGGCCGGGGCGGCGGCGTTGAAGGCGTCGGTGTTGCCGGTGCGGACCACCACCTGCCGCGCGCCGTCCCAGATCATGTGCAGGGCGACGTAGAGCACGATCACCAGCCCGACGTAGGCGATCCAGCGGTGCTTGTTCAAAAGGCGCGCGATGAAGGTCGCGGCGATCCCCATCAGGGCGATGGAGAGGATCAGGCCGAAGACCATGATCCAGGGGTGCTCGTGCGAGGCGCCGGCCACCGCCAGGACATTGTCCAGCGACATGGAGACGTCGGCGATCATGATCTGCAGCAGGGCCGCGCCGAAGGACTTGCGCTTGATGCCCAGCTCCTCGGGGGAGGGGCCTTCGCCGCGCTCGATGGCCAGGGCGCGCTCCATCTCCTCGGAGGCTTCCGCCTGGTCGTGGGTGGCCTGCTCGCGCAGCTCGCGCCACATTTTCCAGCAGACCCAGAGCAGCAGCAGGCCGCCGGCCAGCAAGAGGCCGATGATCGCCAGCAGCTGCACCGTGATCAGCGCAAAGCCGATCCGCAGCACCACCGCGGCGGCCAGGCCGATCAGGATGGCGCGGCGGCGCTGGGCGACCGGCAGGGCGGCGGCGGCCAGGCCGACGGCGACGGCGTTGTCGCCCGCCAGCACCAGGTCGATCATCAGCACCTGGCCGAGCGCGGTCAGCTGGCTGGCCAGTTCGGGCGAACTCAGGAAATCCAACATGGCCTCGCTGTTAGGGCAGGGCGGGGCGGGGAGGCAAGCGGATCACGCCCGCGGGCGCGAGGCTTCGTAGAGCGCCACCGCGGCGGCGGCGGAGACGTTGAGGCTTTCAAAGTCCCCGGGCATGGGGATGCACGCCAGGGCGTCGCAATGCTCGGCGACCAGCCGGCGCAGGCCCTCGCCCTCGGAGCCCAGCACCAGCACGGTCGGCGCGCCGTCCAGCACCTCGGCGAGGTCGCCCTGCGCCTGGCCGGCCAGCCCCACCGCCCGCCAGCCCAGCTCGGCCAGGGTCTCCAGCGCGCGCGACAGGTTGACCACCCGCACCACCGCCAGCTGTTCGATCGCGCCCGCCGCCGCCTTGGCCAGCGCGCCGGCCAGCCTAGGCGCATGGCGGTCCTGCAGCACCACGCCGACCGCCCCGAACGCCGCCGCCGAGCGCAGGATCGCGCCGACGTTCTGCGGGTCGGTGACCTGGTCGAGCATCAGCACCACCGCGCCGCGAGTCGCCGGCAGGTCCTCCAGCGCAGCCTGCGGCGGCTCGCCCGCCCGCAGCGCGAGGCCCTGGTGAACCGCGCCCTGCGGCAGCAGCCGGTCGATGGCGGCCTTCTCGACGACCTCGACCGGGCCCAGGGTCGGAAAGCGGCGCGCCAGCTCGGCCGCGCGGTCCTTCGTCGCCAGGACGCGCAAAGGCTTCTCCCGCCTCGGATTCTCCAACGCCGCCAGCCCAGCGTGCCAGCCCCAGAGCCAGTCGTCGGCGCCCTGGTCGGCGTCGCGCCGGGCGGGCGGGCGGGTCCGATCGGCCTTCGGTTTCCAGGCGGTCTTGCCGTCGTTGCGTTCGCGGCGCCTCGTCACTATAAGACGAGCTCCTTTCGAGGGGCTTCCATCCGGAGGCTCCTTAAAGCTCCAGCGCGCATGGGGGAATGTCCCGAGCGGCAAAGGGGGCGGACTGTAAATCCGCT
>JADZBR010000354.1 GCA_020852035.1 Caulobacteraceae bacterium | reverse complement strand
TGCTGGCTGACCACTACAGCTACCGCATGCTCGAGGCCGCCGACTGATGAAGGTCGTCGACAGCCTGCGCAGCCTGGTCACCGGGCTGGGAACATCGAAGGACAAGGGCGCATCAGCCGAGTTCGTCGGCATGCTGATCAACGACCAGGAGCTGAGCGCGATGCACCGCGCCGACTGGTTGGCCCGCAAGGTCGTCGACATCATCCCGAACGACATGACGCGGGAGTGGCGCGACTGGCAGGCGGACGAGAAGCAGATCGAGGCCATCGAGTCGCTGGAGAAGGCGCCGGCCATCAACCTGGTCGCCAAGGTGAATCTGGCGCTGCAGACCGCGCGCCTTTTCGGCGGCTCGATCCTCTACATGGGGATGAAGGACAACAAGCCGGAGCAGGCGCTGGACCTTGAGCGCGTCGGCAAGGGCGATCTGCAGTACGTCCACGTCTGGGCCCGCACCGAGGCTGTGACGGGCCCGCTGGTGCAGGACATCGGTAGCCCGGAATTCGGCCGGCCTGCCTATTTCGAGGTCCCCGGGCCTGACAACCTGATGGTCCGTCTTCACCCCTCCAGGGTGATCCAGTTCTGCGGCGCTCCGGTACTCGATCGCCGACTAGCGACGCAAGGCTGGGGCGATAGCGTGCTGCAGGTGGTCTACACAGCCGTCCGCAACGCGGCCTCGGCCCAGGAGCACACCGCTGCCCTGATCCCCGAGGCCAAGGTCGACATCATCTACATCCCCGGCCTCGGCGAGCACGCCTCGAGCGAGAAGGGCCGGCAGCAACTCACCAACCGCTTCACCTACGCCAACACGATGAAGTCGATGCTCAACGCCCTCCTGCTGGATGGCACGGGCGGCGGGCCGAACGGGCAGGGCGAGAAGTGGGAGCAGAAGCAGATCAGCTTCGCGCAGCTGCCGGAATTGATCCGCCAGTACCTGCAGATCGCCGCAGGTGCGGCCGACATCCCGGTCACGCGGCTCCTTGGTGAGAGCCCGGCGGGCCTGAACTCCACCGGCAAGAGCGACTTGCAGAACTACTACGACAACATCGCCGCCCGTCAGCGGATCGAGCTGTCGCCAGCGCTGCACAAGCTCGACGAGGTTCTGATCCGATCCGCCACGGGCTCGCGCGACGAGGCGATCTACTACGAGTGGGCGCCGCTCTGGGGCCTGACCGAGAAAGAGCGCGCGGACATCCTGAACACCAAGGCCCAGGCCGCCCGGACCATCGCGGGCACTGGCGGCGCCTCTCCGGCGCTGATCCCGCTGGAGGCCCTGTCCGACGCGCTGGTCAATGCCCTGGTCGAGGACGGGTCGCTGCCTGGACTTGAAGCGGCCATCGAGGAGTTCGGGCGGCTCGCCGACCAGGAGGAGGACGAGGCCGAAGTCGAGGCCGCCGCCCTTCCATCGCCCCAGCCCGCACCAGCGGACGCCTAGGAGCCCGAGATGCAATTCACCGACGCTTCGGTCGTCGCGGGAACGCGGCGGCGCGAGGATGGCGCCCTGCTGGCCGATGTCCGCATCGCCCGCACCGGCATCCAACTTTACCGCGGCTCTGATGTAGGCCGGCCCGATCTTGACATCGTGCGGGTCTATCGGCCTGGCGCCGAGGTTTTCAGCCAGGACACCCTCAAAAGCGCCGCGCATCGGCCGGTCACCAACGACCACCCGCCGGTCATGGTCGATGCCGACAACTGGAAGCAGTACGCGGTCGGCAACACCGCCGACGAGGTGTCCGGCGAGGGCATCTACCTTCGCGTCCCGCTCATGGTCTCGGACGGGGCGGCTATTGCAGCGATCGAGGACGGCAAGCGCGAGCTCAGCGCCGGATACACCTGCACGCTCGATTGGCAGGACGGCAAGACGCCCGCCGGCGAGGCCTACGACGCGATCCAGCGAAACATCCGCCTGAACCACGTCGCGATCGTCGACGCGGGCCGGGCCGGTCCCGAAGTCCGCATCGGAGACGGTGCGGCGACCTGGGGCGTCAGCCCCTTCCACGTAGCAGACCGAAAGGAACCGGACATGCCGGACAACCTGCGCACGGTGGTGGTCGACGGCCTTTCCGTCTCGACGACGGATCAGGGCGCCCAAGCCATCGAGAAGCTCACCCGTGAGCGCGACGAAGCCCGCACCGCGACCAAGGACGCCGAGACCGCCCACCAGACGGCCCTGGCCGCCAAGGACGCGGACCTGGCGAAGAAGGACGCCGAGATCGACACCCTGAAGCAGGCGCAGCTCAGCGACGCCGACCTCGACAAGAAGGTCATGGCCCGCGCTCAACTCGTCGCCGACGCCAAGGCGATCTCCCCCGACACCAAGACCGAAGGCCTGGCCGACGCGGCGATCCGCAAGGCCGTGGTCGTCGCCAAGCTCGGTGAAGCCGCGGTGGCGGACAAGTCGGACGCCTACGTCGACGCCCGCTTCGACATCCTTGCCGAGGACGCCAAGCGCGCCGATCCCCTGCGGCCCTCCGGCGGCAACCCGCCTCCGGCGAATCCGCAGCAGCACCAGACCCGTGACGCGGCCCACGCCGCGATGGTGGCCGGCATGACCGGCGCCTGGACGGGTCAAGACGCGAAGGAGCGCACCTGATGCCCGCCGTTCAATCCACCTACAACGCCCAGCACGCTCGCTGGGTCGAGGGCATGGTGCTCAACTCCGAGCCCTGCACCGTCGTCACCCGCATCGCTGAAGACGCCGAGGGCATCGGCTTCGGCAAGGTCTGCGTCCAGGGCACCGCCGACAACCAGGTCGTCGACTCCGAAGCCACGGCCAAGTTCGTCGGCATCGCCGTGCTCGATCCCACCAAGGACGGCGACACCTACGCCCAGTACGACAACGTCGCGGTGATGAAGAAGGGCGTGATCGTCGTCGCGGCCTCCGAGGCCGTCGCCCCTGGTGACGCCGTCTACTACACGCCCGGCACCGGCGTGCTGAGCAAGACCTCCACCGACAACACCCTGATCGCCGGCGCGATCTGGGAAACGTCCCGCGATGCCGGCAACCTCGCCGCGCTGCGCCTCAACACCCCGTAAGGAGCGCCTTAGATGTCTGACATCTACACGCACGATGCGCAGCAGAAGGCGCTGAACTTCCTTCTCTCGCAGACCACCCTCATCGAGCCGCAGGTCTATGCGACCCGGTATCAGGACATCCAGTACGCGAGCCTGATCCCAGTCGACACCTCGGCGCCGGAGTGGATTCAGTC
>JADZBR010000353.1 GCA_020852035.1 Caulobacteraceae bacterium | reverse complement strand
CGCCGCCCGGACCTGCTCACACCAGCTTTGCCCTTGTCCCGCCCTTTGCCACAATGAAGCCATGGACGAAGCTGTGTTGCGCGAGATCGTGGTGCCCGGCACGACCAAGATCGTGCTGCTCGTCATGGATGGCCTCGGCGGCCTCCCTCATCCCGACACCGGCCGCTCCGAACTGGAGACGGCCGAGATCCCCAACCTCGACGCCCTTGCCCGCCAGAGCGTCTGTGGCCTCACCGTGCCCGTCGGCCCCGGCATCACCCCCGGCAGCGGCCCCGGCCACCTCGCCCTGTTCGGCTACGACCCGATCAAATACAACATCGGCCGCGGCGTGCTCGAAGCCGTCGGCATCGACTTCGACCTCGGCCCCAACGACGTCGCTGCCCGCGGCAACTTCTGCACTGTCGGCCCGGACGACCTGATCACCAACCGCCGCGCCGGCCGCATCCCCACCGACCTCTGCATCAAACTCTGCGCCGAACTCGCCAAGATCGAGATCCCCGGCCTCGAGATCTTTGTCGAGCCCGTGCGCGAGCACCGCTTCGTCCTCGTCTTCCGCGGCGAGGGACTGGCCGACGCCCTCCACGGCACCGACCCCAACCGCGAGGGCCTCGCGCCGCTGCCCGTCCGCGCCCAGCGCCCCGAAGCGGAGGCCACCGCCCAGTTGTTCAACGGCTGGATCAAGGCCGCCCGCACCCGCCTCGCCCACCGCGACGTCGCCAACATGGTCCTCGTCCGCGGCTTCGCCAAATACCCCGACATCCCCTCGATGCAGTCCCAGTACCAGCTCGACCCCGCCGCGATCGCGATCTACCCGATGTACCGCGGCCTCGCCAAGCTCGTCGGGATGAAGGCGCTGCCCGGCGGTACCTCCTTCCAGGATGAGATCGACACGATGCGCGCCAACTGGGATGAGCACGACTTCTTCTTCATCCACTACAAGCCCACCGACGCCGCCGGTGAGGACGGCGACTTCGACCGCAAGGTCCAGGCGCTGGAGAACATCGACAAGCTGATCCCCCAGATCCTCGACCTCAACCCCGACGTCCTCATGGTCGGCGGCGACCACTCCACCCCCTCGATCATGGCGGCGCACTCCTGGCACCCCGTGCCCTTCATGCTCCGCTCCAAGCTCGGCCAGGCCGACCGCGTCCAGGCGTTCAGCGAGGCCGACTGCGCCGGCGGCGTGCTCGGCACCTTCCCGGCCCAGCACGCCCTCTCGATCGCGATGGCGCACGCCGGCCGCTTCACCAAATACGGAGCGTGAGTATGCACCCCTCCCGCACCCCCGTGATCGCCGGCAACTGGAAGATGAACCCCGCCCCCGACGCCCTCGCCGCGCTGCTCGACGGCCTCCGCGCCAGCATCGCCGCCGTCCCCGGCGTTGAGCGCGTCGTCTGCCCACCTTTCGTCTACCTCCACACCGTCACCGCCGCCCTCGCCGGCACGGAAATCGGCGTCGGCGCGCAGAACGTCCACTGGGCCGAGACCGGCGCCTTTACCGGCGAGGTCGCCGCGCCGATGCTTACCGACCTCGCCCGCTACGCGATCATCGGCCACTCCGAGCGGCGTCAATTCTTCGGCGAGACCGATGAGCGCGTCCGCGACCGCACCGCCGCCGCGCTCAAGCACGGCCTGATCCCAATCACCTGCATCGGCGAGACGCTGGACGAGCGCGAGGCAAACCAAACCGAAGCCGTCCTCCGCCGCCAGGTCGAGCAGGGCCTCGGCGGCCTCGACCTTCCGTCCGGCTTCATCGTCGCCTACGAACCCGTCTGGGCGATTGGCACCGGCCGCGCCGCCACCCCGGAGATGGCACAAGAGGCCTGCGCCTTTGTCCGCGCCACCCTCGCCGCCGTCCACGGCGACGCCACCGCCAGCGCCGCCCGCATCCTCTACGGCGGCAGCATGACCGCTGCCAACGCCGCCAGCCTGCTCGACCAGCCCGACATCGACGGCGGCCTCGTCGGTGGCGCATCGCTCAAGCCCGACGAGTTCGCCGCGATCGTCCAGGCCGCTGCCGCCCGGCTTGGTGGCTGACCGCCTTTCCTTTGCCCCGCATCCACGCTACGGTCGAATGAACCGCGCGACCCCGCCCGCCGGCAACCGCCAAAGGAGCAACCCACCATGGCCGATACACCCCAACCGGGACAGGACGCGCCGGACTTCACCCTGCGCGACGAGACTAACTCCGAGGTCTCGCTCAGCGGACTCCGTGGCCAGCCCGTCGTCCTCGTCTTCTACCCCTTCGACTTCTCCGGCATCTGCGAGGGCGAGATGTGCGAGATCCGTGACATGTGGTCGGATTTCGAAGGCGCAAACGCCAAGGTGCTCGGCATCTCCCGCGATAGCATCCACGCCCACCGCGCCTGGAAGGAGGCCAAGGGCCTCAAGCACACCCTCCTCGCCGACATGAAGGGCGAGGTCGCCACCAAGTACGGCGCGTGGAACGCCGACCGCGGTTTTGCCGAGCGCCTCACCGTCGTGATTGACAAGGACGGCAAGGTCGCCTGGACGGACCGCACCGAGAACATCGGCAAGGCCCGCAACCAGAAGAACGCCGTCGAGGCGCTCGCCGCCCTCAAGTAGCTCCGCCCCACCAGGGCCGCCCCGGCCGGGACCACCACACCAGGCCGGGGCGCAGCGGACGTCGCCGCGATCCCCTCGTCGGGCATGGGCAGGCCCGCGCACCCCCACCCGACCGGAGTGAAGCCGGCAACCGCGTCTCCGTGGCGCTGCCCGCGATCAGTCCCTCCCGCGCAAGCCCCACCTGACCGGAGCGATGCCGGTGCCCCGCCCGAGCCGTTACCATTTTTCCGGCCGGGCATACGCGTACGCGGGGCAACCGCCCGGCCACGACGATCGAATAGCGAACCACAGCGAGGCCGCCCAGTGCCGCTCGTCGAATGGCTCAAACAGTTCACCGGCGGGCGGCTTCGCCGTTCCAAGCCCGAACCCGTCTCGCTCGACCTGCACCAGCAGATCGCCCTCCACACCCTCCATCGCTTTGGTGGCCGCGACTTCCAGGCCCTGCTCGCGGAAGTCTCAGCCCACCGCCCCACCACCCAGGCCCAACTCGCCAACGGCATCCTCCAACTCGAAGCCGCCAACCTGATCGAACGCAGCGATGACACCAGCATCGCCCAGGCCCGCCGCCCCTATCGCCTCACCCGCCGTGGCAGCCGCGTCGCCAAGCTGGTTCCCGCCGACCCGCGCAGCGCCCTCCAGGTCTACATCTAACCGAGGCGTGGTCATAATCCCGAACCGCGAGTCTGAGCAGACGGCCCGAGGCCCCTGATCCGGCCCAAAACAGGCCGAGCGGAACAGGCGCCCAGATTCAGCAGTCCGAATCGT
>JADZBR010000352.1 GCA_020852035.1 Caulobacteraceae bacterium | reverse complement strand
GGGGCCTCCAAGCCGTTCGACGCGCAGTCGTTCCTGGAAGGGCACATGACGCCGGTGTTCTTCGGCTCGGCGCTGCGCCACTTCGGGGTGGACGAGCTGCTCGGCGGCCTCGGCAGCTACGCCCCGCCGCCCAAGCCGGTGGCGGCGACCCGGGCGGGCGCGGAGACCCACGTGGCCCCCGGCGACGACGAGGTGACCGGCTTCGTCTTCAAGGTGCAGGCCAACATGGACCCCAACCACCGCGACCGGATCGCCTTCCTGCGGCTCACCTCCGGCGAGTTCGAGCGGGGCATGAAGCTGAAGGTGCAGAACACCGGCCGGCAGCTTTCGGTGAACGCCCCGATCATGTTCTTCGCCTCCGACCGCGAGCTGGCCGAGGAAGCCTATGCGGGCGACGTGATCGGCATTCCCAACCACGGCGTCCTGCGGGTCGGCGACAGCCTTTCGGAGAGCGGGACCCTGCGGTTCGCCGGCCTGCCGAACTTCGCGCCGGAGATCCTGCAGCGGGTGCGGGTCAAGGACCCCCTGAAGGCCAAGCACCTGAAGAAGGCGCTGGAGGGCCTGGCGGAGGAGGGGGTGACCCAGCTCTTCCGGCCGCAGATCGGCTCGGACTTCATCGTCGGCGCGGTCGGCCAGCTGCAGTTCGAGGTGATGGCCGACCGGCTGGCGGGCGAATACGCCCTGGAGGTGATCTTCGAGGCCAGCCCGTACGCCGAGGCCCGCTGGCTGACCGGCGCGCGGGCCGACCTCGAGGACTTCGCGAACAAGCACAAGAGCCAGATGGCCAGCGACATCGACGACCAGCCGGTGTTCCTCGGCAAGTCGGCCTGGGAGCTGGGCTACATCGCCGAGCGCTATCCGCAGGTGAACTTCGAGCGCACCAAGGAGCGGGCCTGAGCCCCGCCGCGACCGCCAGTCGTTTTTCGCCATCCAGGACCGGCGAAACCTGAGCTAGCCTGAGTTTCGGACTTCTGGGGGGAAGACAATGAAGACCATGACGACGATGGCCGCCGTGGGGCTGGCCCTGGCGATGGCGGGGCCGGCGGCGGCGGGCGTGGCGGGGACCTGGCGGTGCTCGACCCACGGGCCGCTGCCGATGGGGATCCTGAAGATCAGCGGCGCCAGCTACAGCTATCAGGCTGTCTCCAACACCGCCTGGTCGCCCAAGCCGGGCGACCGCTCCAACGGCTCGGGGGCGATCAGCGCGTCCGGCTCGTCGGTGGCGCCGACCAGCGGGCCGCTGCGCACGGTCATGGGCCTGACCAGCGGCTTCTACGGCATGACCGGCCCGGCTTCGGACCGCTACGAGTACATGGAATTCTACACCCGTCCGAACGACACCTACCTGATCCGCTGCTATCGGCCGTAGCGGCCGGCGGCGGCCGATCGAACCGGTGTGGTTAAGAAAGCGTTAGCGTTGCGGCTCCGCGCTTGCTGAAGTGAAGGCGGACCCGAGGCGGCCTGTGCCGCCCCGACACGCAATTCGCCTTCGGAGCGCATCCACGCATGTTCGAACTCGGCCAGGGATTGCGCCGCCTGCTCGGCAAGGCCGCGCCGGCGGACGGGCTGACCGGCGGCGACGCCGGCCTCCTGGAGCTGCTCGACCTCGCCCTGCTGCGGCGCGAGGCCAGGGCGGCCGATGTCGCCGCCGGGCGCATCTCGGCCAGGGACCGGGCCATGCGCCTGCTGGAAGCCGCCGGCGCCTGGCGCGAGGTCGCCCGCCGGACCGGCGACGTCATGGCCCTGCGCCGGGCGGCGGCGACGGCCGAAGCGGCGGCCGGCGCCTTCGACCGCAAACGCCGGCCGCAGGGCTGGGCGCGGGCGCGGGCGTTGCAGGCGGCGTGCGCCCTCCTGGGCGCCGAGCTCTTCGGCGACGAGGGGCTGGACGCGGCGGCCGGCCTGGCCCTCGCCGAGGCGCGAGGCGCGGCGCGGGGCGTCACCCTCACCCTGATCGAGGCCAGCTTGGCGCTGGTCGACGGGCGCAAGGCGTTCGGCGCCGGCGACGCGGCCGGCGCGGCGGACGCCGCCGCGCGGCTGGCCGGCGGCCTGCGCGACCTTTCGGCGGCCGGCCGCTCGGGCGTCGGCGAGGCGGCGCGGATCGAGCTGTCGTTGGCGCACGCCGACCTGCTGGCCGGGATCGCCGGCCTGGCGCGCGACGCCCAGGCCGCGCGGCAGGCGATCAAGCGGCTGGACGCCCTGGCCCTGGACGAAGCCTATGCGCCGGTCTCGGCGCAGCGGGCGCTGGCGCTCAGGGCCTCGCTCTCCACCCTGCTGGCCGACCTGACCGGCCGCATCGAGCCGGCGGCCGAGGCGGTCGAGACCGCCACCCGCGCGGTCGCCGCAGCCGACCGCGACCACAGCCCGCTCGACTGGGCGCGGGCCGAGGCCGAGCTCGCCCACGCCCTGCAGGCGCTGGGCGAAGCGACCCTGGCCGAGCGCACGCTGGAGCTGGCGGTCACCGCCTACGACCGGGCGGACGTGGTGCTGCGGCGGGTCCCGGCGCTGGCGCTGCGGGCGGCGCTGGCCGCCAACCGCGCCGCGTGCCTGGCGCGCCAGGCCGAGCTGACCGGCGATCTCGCCATCCTCGACGCGGCGGTGGTCGCCCTGAAGACCGAGCTGACCGCCGGCGTGGCGCGCCGCGACGCGGTCGCCTGGGCGCTGGCCCAGACCCAGCTCGGCCAGCTCTACCTGGCCCGCGCCGAGCTCACCGGCCGCGGCGAGGGCCGGGCGGCGGCGGGCATGGCGCTCAACGCGGCGCTGGACGTCTTCGCCGAGCAGGGCCTGCGGGCTTACGCGGCGGCGGCCTCGCAGGGGCTGGAGCGGCTGCGCGCGCTGGTCTAGGTTGGAGGCCCATAGGGTCGCAACTGGAAGTCGCATGTATCGAGTCGCCTGCAGCATCTTGGCCGCAGTCGCCGCCGCCGCGCCGCTCCTGGCGCAGGCTGCGGACCCCGCCCCGGCCGGGCCGGTCATCACCCATCCGGACTGGTCCATGCGGCCGTCCGGCGATCAGGTGGGGATGGTGTTTCCCGCCAGGGCGCTGCGCGAAGGGCGCTCGGGCGCGGCGACCATCTCCTGCACGGTCACGGCGGAGGGGCGCCTGCGGGCCTGCGTGGTGGTCATGGAGGACCCGCCGGGTGAAGAGTTCGGCGCGGCCGCCCTGCAACTGGCGCAGTTCTTCCTGATGAAGCCGAAGTCCGTCGACGGCCGGCCGGTCGGCGGCGGGACGGTGCGCATCCCGATCCGCTTCAAGATCCCGGGCGCGCCCGTCACCCAGCGCGAGGCGCCCAACCACGCCGACGAGCGGACCCTGGTCCACGGGATCGCCTGGGAGGACGCGCCGACCTACGCCGACATGGCCGCCGCCTATCCGCCGAAGGGCCGGGCCGGTCGGCTGCAGGGGACGGTGAGCCTGTTCTGCCGGCTCGACGGGGCGGGCGGGCTGGACAACTGCCGCACGGTGGTGGAACGGCCGCGCGGCGCCGGGTTCGCCGCGGCGGCGCGCGGCCTCCTCAAGCGGTTCCGCACGCCGCTGGAGTTCGAGGACGGGTCTTCGGTGCGCAGCGCCTACACGACCGTCAACTTCACCTTCACGCCGCAGATGCTGGAGCCCGGTGAAGCGGCGATCGGCAAGGCCCAGTGGGCGGTCCTGCCCGACGCCGCGCTGGTGGCCGCGGCCTATCCGCCGGAAAGCCGGGCCGCGAAGATCAGCGGGCGGGCGGTGCTGAATTGCCGTGTCGGCGTGGGCGGACGCCTGGAGGCCTGTGCGACGGTGTCGGAAGACCCGGCGGGCAAGGGCTTCGCCGAGGCGGCGGGCAAGCTCGCCGACCACCTGCGGCTCAGCATCTGGACGGACGAAGGGCTGCCGACGGTGGGCGGCCGCGTCAACGTGCCGCTCAGGTTCGAGCCCCCGATGGCGGAGGAGGGCGGGTAGGGCGGCTTCTTCCCGCCCGGTGAGGCTGCGCCATCCCCAAGAAGAGAGGATCAGGAGACGCCGGCCGCGGTGGCCTCGGCCTTGTCGGGCTGCGGCTCGTCGGGCGGGCCGATCAGCACGTAGGTGTTCCCCTTGGGGATGGGGATGGGGTCGGGCTGCAGGCCGTATTCGCGGTGCAGCGAGTAGAGGCGCGGCGGGCGGCGGGAAACCGCCGGCGGGGCGGCGGGCGCGGGCGGCGGAGCGGCGGTTTTGCCGACGGCGGCGGTCTTCAGGGGTTTTTTGGCCGGGACCGGGGCGAGGCCGAAGTCGGGCGAGGCCGCGGTCGCCTGCCTGGCCGGCGGCTCGGCCGGTTGCGGGGCGCGCGCCGGCGCGTCGGGCGTGGCGCGGAAGCGGGCGGCGATGTGCGGCGGATCGGAAGGCGGCACGGGGACGCCGTCCGGGCCGACCCGTCCGGCGGGGGCGGTGGGCGCCTGGGCGACGACCGGCGGCGCGGCGGGCGCCGGCGCGGCGGCGGG
>JADZBR010000351.1 GCA_020852035.1 Caulobacteraceae bacterium | reverse complement strand
TCGCGGGTGTCGGAGATGGTCAGCACGGCGATCCGCACCGGGGTGACCGGCTGGCTCTCGTCGTACTTGCCGCCGGGGACGATGGCGTTCATGCGAACCTCCAACTTTCCGCTCATCCCCGCGGAAGCGGGGACCCAGGTGTTTTATCGAAGAGCGCCGGCGTTTCCACAGGACCCAAAAACCCTGGGTCCCCGCTTTCGCGGGAATGAGCGGACGTGGAGCGTGCAGCTTCCCATCTTGCGAGGTCGTCGGCGTCCTGCGTGGTGGGTTCGATCCACGCCGCGCCGGCCGGGCCGTGCGACTTCTTCCAGAACGGCGCGCGGCTCTTCAAATAGTCCATCAGGTAGTCGCAGCCCTCGAAGGCCGCGCGGCGATGGGCGGCGGCCACGGCGACGAACACCACCGGCTCGCCCACGGCCATGCGGCCGGTGCGGTGGACGATGCGCACGGCTTGCAGCCCGAACCGTTCGGTCGCCTCGGCGACGAACTCGGCGATCTTCGCGTCGGTGAAGCCGGGGTAGGCTTCCAGTTCCAGCGTCTCGGCCTCGCCACCCTCGGCGCGCACCAGGCCGGTGAAGCTGACGATGGCGCCGGTCTCGGCGCGGCCGGCGCTGAAGACGGCGAGCTCCGCGGCCGGGTCGAACGGCTGGTCGGCGAGCCGGATCATCCGCCGCTCATCGGCGGCAGGAAGGCGAGTTCGCGGACGCCGGAGAGGGCCGGGTCGCCGCGCACAAGGGCCTTGTCGAGCGCCACCTGCACGCCCGGTCCGGTCAGCGCCTCGGCCAGGTTCGCGTCGATCTCGGCGATGCGGGCGCGCAGGGCCGAGAGGGTGGCGGGCGCCGGCTCGAACTCGCGCACGCGCCAGCCAGCGAGGTCGGCGAGGCGGCCGAAGAGCAGCACCTGCACGGCCTAGCCCCCCGTCGTCGACATGCGGCGGCTGACCGCCGGGGCGAGGCCGCGCCCGATGTGGAAATCGTGGCCCTCGGGCTTGGCGTCGACGGCCAGGCGGATGGCGTCGGCGAGATCGGCGTCGTTCGCGCCGCCGCGGATCACGGCCCGTAGGTCGCTGGCGTCCTCGCGGCCGAGGCAGGTGTGCAGGGTGCCGGTGCAGGTCAGCCGCACGCGGTTGCAGGTCTCGCAGAAGGTGTGGCTGAGCGGGGTGATGAAACCCAGCCGCCCGCCGGTCTCGGCGATCCGCGCATAGCGCGCCGGGCCGCCGGTGTTGAGCGGCAGATCTTCCAGCGTCCAGAAGCTCTCCAGATCGCGGCGCACGTCCTTCAGAGACAGGAACTGGTCGGTGCGGTCCTCGTCCACCTCGCCGATGGGCATGGTCTCGATCAGGGTGAGGTCGCAGCCGCGGTCGTGCGCCCAGCGGATCAGTTCGGGAATCTCGGCGGCGTTGTCGTCCTTCAGGGCGACGGCGTTGAGCTTGATGTGCAGGCCCTCGGCCTGGGCGGCGGCGACGCCGTTCAGCACCTGGCCGAGGTCGCCGCCGCGCGTCAGCCGCGCGAAGAGGTCGGGCGTGAGGGTGTCGAGCGAGACGTTGATGCGCTTGACGCCGGCCTTGGCGAGGTCGCCGGCGAATTCGGCCAGGCGCGTGCCGTTGGTGGTCAGGGTCAGCTCATCCAGCGCGCCGGAGCGCAGGTGCCGGCCAAGGCCGTCGATCAGGTCCATCACGCCCTTGCGCACCAGGGGTTCGCCGCCGGTGATCCGCAGCTTGCGCACGCCAAGGCGCACGAAGGCGCTGGCGATGCGGTCGAGCTCGTCCAGGGTCAGCACCTCGGCCTTGGGCAGGAACTGCATCCTTTCTGGCATGCAGTAGACGCAGCGCAGGTCGCAGCGGTCCGTGACCGACAGGCGCAGGTAGCGCACCGTGCGGCCGAAGCCGTCGACCAGCGCCGTGGGGGCGGGGGCCGGTTCAGCTTGCGTCAGCGGGGCGTCGTAGGGCGTCATGCGGTCTGCAACATAGGGGGAATGGCGTGGCCGCGACAGGGGAGCCGTTGGGGGAAGCCTTCGAGGCGATCGTGCTGGCGGCCGGAACCGGCTCGCGCTTCGGCGGCGGCAAGCTGCTGGCGCCGTGGGGCGAGGGGCGGCTGATCGACGCCGCCCTGGCCGCCGCTCTCGCCGCGCCGGTGCGGACGGTCCGGGGGGTGGTCGGCGACCGGGCCGCGGAGGTTGCTGACGCGGCTCAGGCGGTCGCCGAGGCCCGGGGCATGGGGGCGAGACTGCGTGTCGTCGAGGCGGCGGACTATGCCGAGGGCATGGGCGCATCGTTGCGCGCCGGGGTCCGCGATCTGCCGAACGACGCGGAAGGCCTGATCGTGTTCCTGGCCGATATGCCACGCATTCCGCATGTCCTTGCCGCCGAGCTCGCCAGGGCCGTGAGGAAGGGCGCGCTCGCCGCGGCGCCGGTCTGCGAGGGGCGGCGCGGGCATCCGGTGGCCTTCTCCGCCGCCTTGCTCGGCGACCTCGCCGAGGTCTGCGGCGACGCCGGCGCGCGCGAGGTGCTGAAGGCGCTCGGCGACCGGCTGGCGCTGGTCCCCATCGATGATCCCGGCGTGCACTTCGACGTTGACCGTCCGGAGGACCTCTAGGCCGGCTTCACGAACGGCAGGCTGGTGGTCGGCTTGCCGGTGATCACCAGCAGCGCATTGGCCACCGCCGGCGCGATCACCGGCGTGCCCGGCTCGCCGACGCCGCTCGGCGCGGCGGCGGAGGGGACGATGTAGGTTTCCACCTGCGGCGCCTCGTTCATGCGGAGCACGCGATAGGCGTCGAAGTTGGCTTCCTGCACCACGCCATCCTTCATCGTCGTCTGGCCGTAGAGCGCCGCCGAGAGGCCATAGCAGGTGCCCCCCTCGACCTGCGCGGCCACCTGATCCGGCGCGATCGCCAGGCCGCAGTCGATGGCGGTGACCACGCGGCCGACGCGCGGTTCGCCGTCCACCAGCTTCACGTCGGCGATCTGCGCCACCACTGAGCCGAAGCTCTCGTGAACCGCGATTCCCCGCGTCCATTCGCCGGCCTCGGACCCGGTCCAGCCGCCCTTCTCGACGGCCAGGTCGAGGACCGCCAGGTGCCGTTTGGCGTCGGCCTTCTGGTAGAGCG
>JADZBR010000350.1 GCA_020852035.1 Caulobacteraceae bacterium | reverse complement strand
GAACTCGTTCCGGTCCGTGCAGCGGGCGATCGAGTTCGAGATCGAACGCCAGGCGAAGGTTCTGGACGCGGGCGGCACGGTGGTCCAAGAGACCCGAGGCTACGTGGACGCCACAGGCGAGACGGTCTCGCAGCGCTCCAAGGAAGAGGCGCACGACTACCGCTACTTCCCCGATCCGGACCTGCTGCCGCTGGAGCTGGATCCCGCCTGGGTGAAGGCCATCGAGGCCGGCCTGCCGGAACTGCCGGACGCCAAGAAGGCGCGCCTGCAAAGCCAGTACGGGCTGACGGCCTACGACGCGGGGGTGCTGATCTCCGACCAAGCCAAGGCCGACTTCTATGAAGCCGCCGCCAAGGGCCGCGACGCCAAGCTGGTGGCCAACTGGGTGACCAACGACCTGGCCGCCAAGCTGACCGCCGCCGGCCAGGACATCGCCGACAGCCCGATCAGTCCGGCGGCCATCGCCGAGCTGGTGGCGCTGATCGAGGACGGCACCATCTCGTCCAAGATCGCCAAGGACGTCTTCGAACGCATGTGGGCGGGCGAGGGGAGCCCCGGCGCGATCGTCGAGGCGCAGGGCCTGAAGCAGATGTCCGACACCGGCGAACTGGAGAAGATCGTCGAGGACCTGATCGCCGCCAATCCCGGCCAGGCCGCCGCCGTGAAGGACAAGCCCCAGGCCATCGGCTGGTTCGTCGGCCAGGTGATGAAGGCCACTGGCGGCAAGGCCAACCCCGGCGCGGTCAACCAGCTGTTGAAGGCGAAGCTCGGACTCTGATTTCCCTCCCCCCTGCGGGGAGGGTGGATCGGCGCGTAGCGACGAGACGGGTGGAGGCTACGGCGTCTCGGCTGTTGCGGCGATTCAGCAGGACCCCCGCCCGAGCCGCTTCGCGGCCCACCCTCCTCACCGCCGACGGGAGGGAGAGTCAGCCGCCCGTCCGCGCCGTCACGCCGTCCTCGACGCGCCGAACCGTCGGGCGGGGAAACTGCGCCGCCAGATAATCTTCGCACCCTGCCGCCACCGCTTCGCCCAGCCGTTGCAGGTAGACCGCATCGTCCAGCCGCGCGTCCTCGGCGGGCGCGGTGATGAAGCTGAGTTCCACGAGGCACGCCGCGGTGATCGCCAGATGCCGCGAGGGATCGAGCACGCCGAAGGTCTCGGTCTTGGCGCCGCGGTTCGCGTAGCCGGTGGCCTTGACGGCTTCGGCCAGCACCGCGCGAGCCAGCCGCTCGGAGCGCGACGGGGAGCCGGGCCAGGAGAAGGTCTCCGTTCCCTGCGCCGTGGCGTTCGTCCAGCCGTTAAAGTGGATCGAGACGAAGATGTCCGCCCGTTTTCTCGCCGCCAGGGCCGCGCGGTCGGCCAGGGCCACGTTGACGTCGGTGTTGCGGGTCAGCCAGACGGCGTGGCCGGCGGCTTGCAGGCGGGCCTTGGCGCGCCGCGCGACGTCGAGCGTCAGTTGTTTTTCCAGGATGCCGCGCGGGCGGCTGACGGCGTTGTTGGGGCTGGAGCCGCCGAGCTTGGCGCTTCCGCCGTGGCCGGGGTCGAGGACGATGATGGCCATGAGCCGCTCCCAAGGTGGAACTCGCAGCCTAGGCCAACCAGGGTGAGCGGTGCGTAAGCGCGGGGACAACCGGCCGCCGGCCCGAAGGCCGACGACCGGCGCCGCTCCCAAGCTCTATCGAATGATGTCGAAGATCAGGCCGCTGGCGACCGCGGCGAGCAGATAGTCGTCGCCCACCCGGTACCAGGCGTAGCCGCGCGGCGGCGGGCGCAGGCGATAGCGGTAGTAGTCGTTCACCCTGTAGTCGCGGTAGTAGCGCGGCAGCACCGCTCCGCGCCGCCAAGGGGCGTAGCCGGGCCGATAGGATCGATCGTCATAGTAGGATGGCGGCGGCGGGCCGTAGAACCAGGTGTTGCGGTAGTAGTAGCCGTTGTAGCGGTTGCGGTCCCAGCCCCGGGCGCCGCGGCGGTCGTTGTGACGGTCCCAATGCTCTCCCCGGCGGTTCCAGTGGTCGTCGCGGCGGTCCCAATGGTCGCGCGGCTGGGCGGCGGCCTGGCCGGCCGCGGCCATCGGGCCAGCCACGGCGGCGGCGGCGGCCAAGCTCAGGATAAGGCGCTTCATAGGCGAAAGCCTCCATCGGTGGCGGCCAGGCCGCCAAAGCCCTCGATCGTGCAGGACCTTGGCGCGTCGAGCCTGAATTGGGGCTGAACGGCGAGTCCCCGCTGCGCGCGAGCGCCCGGACAAGCTGACTGCAGGCTTAACCATATGTTCAGCCGGTATCGACTCTCCTCCCGATATCAGGGTCGCCAGGTGGACCAGAACGGTTCCACCGACGACGCAAGGGGAGAACCTCGTCATGCTGGCGAGTGCATATGAAGGGGCCAACGACAGCCTGCCGCTGCCGGGGCCGGACGCCTCGGGGGACGAACTGTTCCGCCTGGGCATGCTGTATTCCACCGGCCAGGGCGGCGCGCCGCTCGACTATGTCTCGGCGCACATGCTGTTCAACCTGGCGGCCATGCGCGGCTCGGTAGAGGCCAAGGTTTACCGCAAGGAGCTGAGCCAGGAGATGGCCAGCGAGGACATCGCCGAGGCCCAGCGACAGGCGCGCCAGTGGCTGGCCAGCGCCTGATCTAGTTCCCTTCTCCCGCAAGGAGAGAAGGGCTACTTGAGGTGCATGGCCGACCTCTTCGAAGCTGCGGGCCTCACGCCCCATGCGCCCGGCCCGCTGGCCGACCGCCTCAGGCCGCAGAGCCTGAACGAGGTCGTGGGTCAGGATCACCTGCTTGGCCCCGAGGGCCCGATCCGCCGGATGGCGGAGGCGCGGCGCCTGGCCTCGATGATCCTCTGGGGGCCTCCAGGCACCGGCAAGACCACCATCGCGCGCCTGCTGGCCAAGGAAGCCGGCTATGAATTTCAACAGCTTTCAGCGGTTTTCTCCGGCGTCGCCGACCTGAAGAAGGCGTTCGAGGCGGCCCGTGCGCGCCGCGCCGCCGGCCAGTCGACCCTGTTGTTCGTCGACGAAATCCACCGCTTCAACCGCGCCCAGCAGGACGGCTTCCTGCCCTTCGTCGAGGAGGGCGTGGTCACCCTGGTCGGCGCGACCACCGAGAACCCCTCGTTCGAGCTCAACGGCGCCTTGCTTTCGCGCAGCCAGGTGTTCGTGCTGAAGCGGCTCGACGACGAGGCCCTGAACGCGCTGCTGGCCAAGGCAGAGACGTTCGAGGGTCGCGAATTGCCGCTGGAGCCGCATGCCCGCGAGGCGCTGCTGGCGCTGGCCGACGGCGACGGGCGCTACCTGCTCACCCTGGCCGAGACCCTGTTCAACATCGGCTCGGCGACGCCGCTCTCGACCGCGCAGCTGGGGCAGGTGCTGCAGAAGCGCAGCCCGGCCTACGACAAGGATCGCGAGGAGCACTACAACCTCATCTCGGCGCTGCATAAGTCGATCCGCGGCTCCGATCCTGACGCGGCGCTCTACTGGCTGGCGCGGATGCTGGGCGGCGGCGAGGACCCGCTGTACATCGCCCGCCGCCTGGTGCGCGCCGCGGCCGAGGATATCGGCGAGGCCGATCCCACCTCGCTGATGCTGGCGATCGCCGCCAAGGACACCTACGACTTCCTGGGCTCGCCCGAGGGCGAGATCGCGCTGGCCCAGTTGGTGATCCATCTGGCCACGGCGCCCAAGTCGAACGCGACCTACACCGCCTTCAAGGCCGCCCAGCGGGCCGCCCGCGAGACCGGCTCGCTGATGCCGCCCGCGCACATCCGAAATGCGCCCACCAAGCTGATGAAGGATCTCGGCTACGGCAAGGGCTACGCCTATGACCATGATGTCGAGGGCGGCTTTTCCGGCCAGAACTACTTCCCGGAGGGCATGGAGCGACGGCGGTTCTACGCGCCGAAAGGGGAGGGGCGCGAAGCGGCGCTCAAGGAGCGCCTCGATCGCTGGGCCGCCATGCGCGCCGAGCGCGAACGCTGACCCCGGGCTGGCGCTTGAACGCCTGCTCAAATCCGGCATAGTCCTGTTATCGCAATCCCTGGGGAGGGGCGCATGACAGAGGAAACCTTGCCCGCGGCGCGGGCGAAGACGCCCTGGCATCTGTGGGTGGTCGGGGTTGTTTCCGCATTGTGGAACGGCTTCGGCGTCTACGACTACCTCTGCACCAAGATGCAGGGCGAGGCCTACCTTAGCGGCATGGGGATGACCGAGGCCCAGATCGCGCACTACGCGGCCTATCCGTTCTGGATGAACGCAGCCTGGGCGATCGGCGTCTGGGGCTCGCTGATTGGATCGCTGCTGCTGCTGGCGCGCTCGAAGTTCGCATTCCACGCCTTTGTGCTGTCGGCGATCGGGTTCGCCGCCAGCCTGGTCTACAACTACGCAATCACCAACGGCGGTGAGCTCTATGGGCAGACCGCGACGATCATGAACACGGTCATCGCGGCCATCATCCTGGCTCTGATCTTCTATTCGCGCGGCATGGCGAAGCGGGGCGTGCTCCGCTAAGCCGGCGGCGTGAAAGACAAGACGCCAGCCAAGCTCAGCCCCGAGGAGATCGCCGCCGTCCGCGGCATGGTGATCTTCGAGGACGCGCACATCCTGGCGCTGGCCAAGCCGTCCGGGCTCTCCAGCCAGGGCGGGCGGGGGCAGGTGCATACGCTCGACGAACTGCTGTGGGCCTTCGCCAGGCGCGACAAGCCCAGGCCGCGCCTGGTCCACCGGCTGGATCGCGACACCTCCGGCGTCATCCTGACGGCCAAGACCAAGCCCGCCGCCGCCTTCCTCGGCAAGGCGATGATGGGGCGGCGGGTGAAGAAGACCTACCTGGCCCTGGTCACCAGCGCGCCGGAGCCCGCCTCCGGGGTGATCGACACACCGCTGCGCCGCGACGAGAGCGGGCGCGAAGCGACGATGCGGGTCTCCCCGCCCGATCACCCTGACGCCGAGGCGGCGCTCAGCCGCTACCGCACCCTGGCCGGCACGCCGGGCGCGGCGCTGGTCGAACTGCGGCCGGAGACCGGCCGCATGCACCAACTGCGGGTCCATCTGGCCTCGATTGGCCGACCGATCTGCGGCGATGTCCGCTATGGCGGCGCGCTGACGCTGGCCGGCGCGGCGGTCCCGCGCCTGATGCTGCATGCCGCCGCCCTGGCCTTCCCGCATCCGGCGGGCGGCAAGGCCGAGCTCCACGCGCCGCCGCCGGCGGACTTCGCCCAGCTTGCGGCACGAGCGGGCCTCGCCTTGCCGGCGGAACGAAGCACCGTGTCCGCACATTCTCCACCTTAGGGACGAACCACACCTACCGAAGGCGGGAAACACCAGATGAAACAGCTCCTTACCGCCGTCGCCTGCAGCTTGGCCCTGGCCGCCTGCGCCACCGCTCCGACCGTCTACGCCCCGGCGACGGGCCCGACGGCCTCGGGCTTCACCGAATACCGCATCGAACCCGGCCGCTACCGGGTGACCTACCGCGGCGGGGCAGGGGCGCCGCCGGCGCAGGTGGCCGACTACGCCCTGCTGCGCGCCGCCGAACTGGCGCTGTCCGATGGCTACGACTGGTTCCGCGTCGCCGACCGCTGGATGGAGGGTTCGCCGGATCGCGGGCCGCAAATCTCCGTCGGCGGCGGTTCGGCCAGCTTCGGGCGCCGCTCCAGCATAGGCGTCGGTCTTGGAACCAGCTTCAGCCTCGGCGGCGGCCCCCGGCTCGCCCAGACCATCGAGGTGGTGATGGGTCGGGGCGCCCTCCCGCGCGACGCCGACGCCTACGACGCGCGCGAGATCCAGCGCGAAGTCGGCGGACGCCTGGGCAGAGCGCCTGTCTGAACCCCCGTCGACCGATGACGGTTGTTGTCTGACCCCTCCAAGGCGACGCATAAGGGGCGCATGGGAAACGTGTTGCTGGTCGCGCTCGGCGGTGGAATCGGCGCCGCCGCACGCTATGGGGTGGGCGTCTGGGCGGTGCGGACGTTCGGCCATGTCTGGCCGGTGGGAACACTGACCGCCAACGTTCTCGGCGGGGCTCTGATGGGCCTCCTGGTCGGGTTCCTGGCCCATCGCGGGGGAGAGGAACAGGAAACCCTGCGCCTGCTGCTCGGCGTCGGCGCGCTCGGCGGGTTCACCACCTTCTCGGCGTTTTCCCTGGAGACGGTGCTGATGATCCAGCAGCGCGACTGGGGGCAGGCCGCAGCCTATGTGACCGCCTCGGTGGGACTTTCCGTGGCGGCCCTGATGGCTGGGGTGCTGCTGGCCCGGCGGCTGTTCGCGTGAGACAGGTGCAGACGTTGTGGGTCGCCGGCGGCGAGGACGGCGTGAGGCTCGACCGCTGGTTCCGCCGCCGCTGGCCGCATCTGACCCAGGGCCAGATCCAGAAGCTGGTGCGCTCCGGCCAGGTGCGGGTCGACGGCGGCCGGGCCAAGGCCGACCAGCGGCTCTCGGCGGGGAACCAGGTGCGGGTGCCGCCGCTGCCGGACGCGGCGCCGCGCGAGGAACGCACGGGGCTCGATCCCCGTGACATCGCCTTCGCCAAGAACCTCGTGCTCTACGAGGACGAGGAGGTGCTGGCCCTGAACAAGCCGTCGGGCCTGGCGGTGCAGGGCGGCACCAAGACGCGCAATCACATCGACCGCCTGCTCTCGGCCTGGGGCGAGGGGTTGGAACGGCCGCGGCTGGTCCACCGGCTGGACCGCGACACCTCCGGCGTCCTGGTGCTCGGCAAGACGCCGGGCGCGGCGGCGAAGCTGGCGGGCGCGTTCGCCCGCCGCCGGGCGGAGAAGACCTACTGGGCCATCGTCGCGGGCTTTCCCAAGCCGGGCGAGGG
>JADZBR010000349.1 GCA_020852035.1 Caulobacteraceae bacterium | reverse complement strand
GGTCTCTCCGTAGGTGTCGGAGTAGGTGTCGTTGTAGAGCGCTGCGCCGAGGGTGAACCGTCCGTCGGTGTTGTCGAGCGTCAGGTTGAGGCTGGTCGCCTGCACTTCCTGCAACTCGTCGGGACGGCCGTGCGGGCCGATGGACCAGCCCGAGGACAGCGACACATACTCGGTGATGTCATAGGGAAACGTGCCCGAGCCGTCATCCAGCTCGACCAGCAGCGTCGGGAGGCCGGTCACGCCAGCCCCAGCTTGAGGAGGCCCTTCTCCCGCTTGAGCTTCAGCAGCTTGCGCTGGATGACCGCACCGGACTCGCCGCGCAGCTCCAAGGTGACGGTGCCCAGGTCGCCGCTGCCGGAGGAGAGTCCGTCACCGGTCGAGGACCCGCTGCCGCCGAGCTGCACCTTGCCTGCCGGGCCGGGGTCACGTGGACCGCCCGCGCCGTCGTTACCGGTGCGGATGGTGCGGATCTCGATGGTGACCTTCTTGTACGGCTTGATTCCGTCGATGGCGCGCTGCAGGTCGCGGGCCTTTCCTGCCGCCTTGTCCATCGCATCGGCCGCGCCCTTGGCCCACCCGAAGCCGGGGACGTGGGAGAGCGCGCGGAGCATCTTGGCCCACATCTCCAGCAGCATCGCGACGCCGCCGATGATGAGCTTGAACACCGGCTTGAAGACGTTGTTCCAGAGCCACTGGCCGACCTTGCCGACAGCCTTGATGCCAGCCATGAACGCCGCGAACGCGGGCTTGATGGCGTTGTTCCACATCCACTTGGCCGCCACGCCGATACCGCGCAGGGCGGCGTCGACGATCTTCTTGAAGGTGTCCGACTTCTTGTAGGCGACGATGAAGGCGACCACTAGGGCCGCGATCAGGGCGATGATGATGCCGATCGGATTTGCGGTCAACGCGGCGTTGAGCGCCCACTGGGCGGCGGCCCATGCCTTCGAGGCCGCCGCCGTCACCTTGGAGGCGATCGCGTAGGCGACGGTGCCCTCGGTCGCCATCGCGGTGCGGATGGTGGCGACCGCCATCAGCGCGTTGTAGACCGCCATCACGCCGTTGATGGCCGCGACGGCTGCCACGAGGGCGACGATCCCGCCGACGAGCAGCGCGGCAGTGGTCCGGTTCCTGTCAACCCAGTCGACCGCCTTCGTCAGCGCGTCGACAAGCTTCTCCATGTACGGCAGCAGCGTGTAGCCGATGGACTCGCCCAACTCGGACATCTGCGTCGAGAGGATCTTCTGCTTGCCTGCCGTCGTCTCGGCAGCGGCAGCCGCCTGGCCGCCATAGGTTTGCGCGAGCTGCTTCGTGATGTCGTTCAGCGACATCGTCTTGCCCTCGGCATCCTTGGTCTGCACGCCGAGACGAGACAGGCCGGCGACCTGGCCGTTCTGGGCTCGCACCAGCGCATCGACGATGGACGTGTACGACTTGCCGGTCCCGGCGGCGACGTCTTGGGCGAGCATCGCAAGCCGCTGCGACTTGGACACGTCGCCCGTGACGGCGACGAGCTTCTGCAGCGCCGGCCGCAGCTCGTCGTCGGTGATGCCGGTCGCCTTGCCCTGCGCGGTGATCCAGTCCTCGACGGCCGCGACCTGGCCCTTGGTGGCCCCGGCGTTCTTCTGCAGCGACAGCGCCAGCTTCGCGGCCGCCTCGGAGTCGTCGGCGGCCTGGTTGGTGAACTTCACGGCAGCGGCGGTCGCGGCAGCCAGCCCGGCAGCGAGCGCGACGCCCGCGGCCTTCGACAGCTTGTGGACCTTGCCCTCGGACTTGGCGGCCGAGTCACCCACCCCGGAGATAGCCTTCGACGCCGACCTGTCCTCGCCGAGCAGCAACAGCTTGAGAGTCGTGTCAGTCACGCCGCTCGGCCTCCTTCTGTTGCTTGACCCACTCGTCGACCATCCGCGCGTACATCCGCCACGCCCACAGGGGCAGGTCCCACACGTTCCAGACCGACACGGACGGGATCAGGTGGGTGAGGGTGCCTACTCGCTCGAGGACTGCTGTTCGGAGGTCGGCGGTATCGTCGACGCGCTGGGCTCGGGGGGCACGTCGGCCGCCGCGGAAGCCTTGGGCTTCGACTTGCTGCCCTTGCGGGCCTTGCCTTTTCCCGGCTTCCGGTCCTCGGTGTCCGGCAGCCAGACCAGTGCCGACAGCGGGAAGTCGACCGCGTCACCGAACGTCACCTCGTCGCCCGCGATGCGCCGGGTCGCCCAGATGGTGACGCCCAGCATCAGCAGCGCGTCGGGATGCTTCTCGGCCTCGTCCTTGTCGGCGGCCGACATCTCCTCGGCGATGCGCTCCACGTCGGCCCAGGTCGCAGCCAAACCCATGTCGGCGGCCTGAGTGTTGAACAGCATCACGTCCCGCAGTGACACGTCCTCCAGCGCCCCGACGGAGTAGACCTTGCCGTCGAGCCTGAACCGCAAAGCCATCAGTTGCTCGCCTCCCTGGCGATCTCGTCGAGCAGCCGAGCCACCTCGGCGGACACCCGGTCACGAACATCGGTCGAGCCGTCCTGGAACGGCTCGGTGAACGCGCCCGCCGGGACCGTCTGCGACACCCAGGGCCGATGGCCATACGTCGGGTGACGGAGCCTGCCGAGGTCCATCGAGCGCAGGTCGTACTTCTCGCGAGTGCCGAGCCTGATAGCGACCGCCGTGGACCGGGTGGACGCCGTGAGGCTCACGCCCGCCCGGGCAGCAGCGATACGGCCCGAGAGTCCGCCACGGTGCGGCATCTTCGCCGCACCCTTGTCGCGAACCTCGACGGCCAGCGGCTTGGCCGCCTCCTGCATCGCCTTGCGGATGCGGGTGCGCAGTTCCTTGCCGCCCGCCCGGTAGGCCGTACCCAGACGCCCGATGTCCTCGGCGCCCTGGATGGTCACTCCGTCGGGCATGGGTCAGACGGCGGTGTCGCTGGTCCGTGCGACCACCCACAACGCCTTGGCGGCGGTCAGGTTGTCCAGCCCAGCGAACGAGTGGTCGGTGGTGACCAGCTCTGGGCCGCCCGTGGTGGGCAGAGGCCCGTCGAGCTTGATCTCCGGGATGACGACCTGCAGCGTGGCGACACCAGAGGACAGCGCCTCGCCCTCCCACTTGAGGATCAGCGACATCGGCGTCTCGGCCAGCATCGCGTTGCGCATCGTGGTCGAGTCGTACTCCACGGTCAGCGACCCAGTGATCTCGCGCAGCCCGGCGATCGGCTTCTGCTTGCGCCCGGTGCCGTTGGCGTTGAAGCGGTCGGCGGCCAGGTTGTTGTTGACCGTCACCGACCCGCCGCGCACATTGGCCAGGGTCGTGGTGCCCGCCGCCAGTGCGGTCGTCGTCGGAGCGGTCAGAGTGCCCGACGCGATGGTCGCCGATGCGTGGTGGAACAGCGCGGCCGTCGCGGGCGGGTAGGACGACGGGGTGGTGTATGACGTGGCTGTGGTCAGGTCCCCGATGTCCCACGTCGGCTTGAGGGTGACCAGGTTGGCGTTGGGGAAGTCCAACGTCCACGAGGACACCATGCAGCCGAGCATCGTCACGGCATCCACGGTGCCGCCGGCCTCGACCGTGCCCTTCTGGATCGTGTACGAGGGCAGGGCGCCGAACGTGGCGACCTGCTGATAGGTGGACCCCGACACATTGGTGGATGTGTTCGATCCCAGGCACGCCTCCCACAGCACACCCATGCCCTTGCTGATCGCCTCGACCGTGAAGTCGCCGGAGCCCTGTGCGGTCGGGATCACGCGGCGGGGAGACCGGGCCACGTCGGACCCTGCACGTAGGCCCTGGCCCTGCACGATGGTCTTGTCCCAGCCCAGCGACTCGTCGGTGAACTCAAGCCACCGGGTCGGGGTCACGCCGGTCTTGTAGACCGACTCCTTGGCGATGCCGATGCTCGCGTCCTGAAGGTTGGCCATGTCACTGCTCCTTGGCGGGCTCGGGGACGAACAGGCCGTCCTCGGTCAGTGCGGACACGAGAT
>JADZBR010000348.1 GCA_020852035.1 Caulobacteraceae bacterium | reverse complement strand
GCCACGTCGGCGAGGTCGATCTGCGGGCTGGTGGTGAAGGTGTCGGTCACGCGGCGGAAATCGGCCATGACGAAGCTCCTGCGAGAAACGGTGTCGCTCGCCGCCGTGATACGGGATGATCCACGCCGCGTCAGCCGTCTCAGGAGCCCGTCTTGCCCGGAAACCGACTGGAAGCCGGCGGCCGGATGGTCGGCGCGGACCTCTCCGGCGCCGATTGGGCCGACCTCGACCTCGCCGACATCGTCCTGACCGACTGCATGATCCGCGACGCCCAGCTTTCCGGGGTGGTGTTGCAGGGCGCGCGCCTGAGCGGGTGCCGCCTGATCCGCTGCCGCCTGGCCCACGCCGACCTGCGCGAGGCCCGGTTCGAGGGCTGCAGCTTCGCCGACGACGAGGGCCACAAGGGTGTCGAGATCGCGTTCAGCCAGCTGGACGAGGCGTGGTTCAAGGGCTGCGACCTCTCCTTCGCCCGGCTCGACCGCACCTCGGCCTACGGGGTCGCCTGCGAGGACTGCAACTGGCGCGGGGCGAGCTTCACGAAGGTGGATTTCCACCGGGCGTTCGGGCGCAGCGTGGTGCGCTGCGAGGGGGCGTTCCGTGGCTGCAACCTGGAGCTGGCGGACCTCACCGAGGTCAGCCTGCCCGGCGGCGACCTCTCCGGCTCCAGCCTGCGCGAGGCGGTGCTGGCGCGGGCGGACCTGACCGGCGCGGACCTCTCGCGCTGCGATTTGTTCCTGGCCGACACCTACGGGGCCAGGCTGGCCGGCGCCGACCTGCGCGGCGCCGGAGTGGACGGCCTCGACCTCACCGAGCTGGAAAGCTGGCGGGGCGCGAAGGTGACCCTCGATCAGCAGCAGGCGCTGCTCTCCGCGATGGGGCTTGACGTCTACGCGGAGTGAGGTGGCGAAGTCCTTCTCCCTTGCGGGAGAAGGGACGCCCCGCCGAACCGCGGGGCCGCCTCGCCGGTTCACCTTCCCGTCAGCATGAGCCGGGCAAGGTCCGGCCAGATTTTAGGGAGGACACCCATGCGCCCCGCCGCTCTCGCCCTCGGCTCGATCCTGGCCGCCGTCGCCGCGCCGGCCCTGGCCTGCAGCTGCCTGCCGCCGGCCAGCGCCGCGGCCCAGCTCGAGGCCGCCGACGTGATGTTCAAGGGCGTGCCGATCTCGTCCAGTTCCAATCGCCGGGGAGAGGCGGTCACCAAGTTCCGCGTGCAGGAGGTCCTGAAGGGCCGGCCGGCGCGGGAGATCACCGTTCGCCACCGGCTGGACTCCGCCGCCTGCGGCATGCGCTTCGCGCGCGGCGCGCCCGCGTTGGTGATCGCCAACGCCGGGGAGGGCGGGGCGCTGCGCGCCTCGCTCTGCACCGCGGCGAGATTCCCTGAGGCGGAGTATCGCCGCGCCGCCCACGGCCGGCCGCCGGCGGCCCGGTGCGATGCGAACGCCGCGCGGTTCGCGGTCGGTCAGCGCTACACGCCGGCGCTCGGCGCGCGGGCCCAGCGGGCGGCGAGCGCCGATCAGCTGCGTGTCCGCGAGCCCGGCCGCGGCTACACCCGGGACTACCGGATCGGCCGCCTGAACATCGACCTGAACCGCAACGGGCGGGTGCGCGACGTGGCCTGCGGGTGAGCTTGGCCGCGCCGGGCCAGGCGCCCCGCGTTGACATCCCCCGGGGCGGATGAAAGTTTCGCGTCAACCATGCCGCGCGCACGGCGGCTCCACGTTTCACCGGACCCTTAGATGTTCCGTTTCATCGGCCGACGATTGTTGGTCGCCATCCCCACCCTCTTCCTGGTGGTCACCGCCGCCTTCTTCATGATGCGGGCCGCGCCGGGCTCCCCCTTCGACATGGACCGCAAGCTCTCGCCGGAGATCGAGCGGAACGTCATGGCCAAGTACGGCATGGATAAGCCGCTCGGCGAGCAGTACGTGAACTACCTGAAGGACGCCGTGCGCGGCGACTTCGGCCCGTCGCTGAAATACCGCGACAAGAGCGTGCTGCAGATCCTGGGCGAGAACTACAAGGTCAGCCTGATCCTCGGCCTCTCGGCCATCACCCTGGCGGCCTTGATCGGGGTGTCGCTGGGGGTGATCGCCGCGCTCCGGCAGAACGGGACGATGGACTATGTGACGATGGGGATCGCCATCCTCGGCGTCTGTATTCCCACCTTCGTGACGGCGCCGCTGCTGGTGCTGGTGTTCGCCTCCAAGCTCGGCTGGCTGCCGACGGCGGGGTGGAACAACGGGGCGCTGCCCAACCTGATCCTGCCGATCACCGTCCTGGCCCTGCCGCAGATCGCCATCATCTCGCGCCTCACCCGCGCCGGCATGATCGAGGTGCTGCGGTCGAACTATGTGCGGACGGCCCGCGCCAAGGGCCTGCCGGAGCACCGCATCGTCAGCCGCCACGCCCTGCGCGCCGCCATTCTGCCGCTGGTCAGCTACCTCGGCCCGGCCTGCGCGGGGCTGCTCACCGGCTCGCTGGTGGTGGAGAAGATCTTCAACCTGCCGGGCCTGGGCAAGTTCTTCGTCATCAGCGCCCTGCAGCGCGACTACACCGTGGTCATGGGCATGGTGATCTTCTACGCCGCCCTGATCCTGATCCTGAACCTGATCGCCGACCTGCTCTATGCGATGCTCGACCCGCGGGTGAAGCTGGCATGACCCTCGCCATCACCCCCGGCTCGCCGCAGCGGGCCGAACTGGTCCAGAAGGCCGCCAAGGGCCGCAGCCTCTGGGACGACGCGCGCCGGCGCCTGCTGCACAACAAGGCCGCCGTGGCCGGCATGATCGTGCTGGGCCTGCTGGTCGTGGCCGCGATCGTCGGGCCGTATCTCGTGCCCTTCCACTACGACACGATCAACAAGAACGACGTCTGGGTGGGTCCCGGCGTGGCGGGGCACCTGCTGGGCACGGACTCGCTGGGACGCGACCTGCTGGCGCGCCTCCTGATGGGCCTCAGGGTTTCGCTGGCCATCGGCCTGGTGGCCACGGTCGTCTCGCTGATCATCGGCGTGATCTGGGGCGCGGTCGCCGGCTTCTTCGGCGGCCGGCTGGACGAGGTGATGATGCGCGTCGTCGACGTGCTCTACTCGCTGCCCTTCATCTTCTTCGTGATCCTTCTGATGGTGACGTTCGGCTCGAACATCATCCTGATCTTCGTGGCCATCGGCGCGGTCGAGTGGCTGACCATGTCGCGGATCGTGCGCGGCCAGACGATGGCGCTGAAGCACAAGGAATTCGTCGAGGCGGCCCGCGCGGCGGGCCTGAAGCAGGGCGCCATCATCGGCAAGCATATCGTCCCGAACCTGCTGGGCCCGGTGGTGGTCTATGTCACCCTGACGATCCCGGCGGTGATCCTTTCGGAGAGCTTCCTGTCGTTCCTGGGCCTTGGGGTGCAGCCGCCGATGGCCTCGCTCGGCACCCTGATCAACAACGGCGCGCAGGACATGGAACTGGCCTGGTGGCTGCTGGTGTTCCCGTCGATCACGATGGTGGTGACGCTGATGTGCTTCAACTTCATCGGCGACGGCCTGCGCGACGCGCTCGACCCGAAGGACAGATGAGCTCCCTCCCCATGCGCCGCTCCACGATCGTCACCTTGCGCACGGCGGGCCGCGCGGCGCGCAATCTGCTGCTGCTGGCCTGCGCCGCCGTCCTGACTTCCTGCGGCGGCGGCCCCTCGCGCCCGGACTGCCCGGCGGGCAAGGTCTGCCTGCAGTATGGCAACGCCTCGGAACCGGCCACGCTCGACCCGCACAAGGCCACCGGCACCTGGGAATACCGCATCCTCGCGGACTCGCTGATGGGGCTGACCCAGGACAGCGCCGACGGCGGAACCGTGCCGGGCATGGCCGCAAGCTGGGAGACCAGCGCCGACGGCAAGACCTGGGTCTTTCACCTGATCGACGCCACCTGGTCGGACGGGGCGCCGGTGACGGCCGACGACTTCGTCTTCTCCTTCCGCCGCATCCTCGATCCCAAGACGGCGGCCGAATACGCCAGCCTGCTCTATTTCATGAAGGGCGCGCAGGCGGTGAACGAGGGCAAGGCGCCGGTCGAGAGCCTGGGCGCGCGCGCGCTCGGGCCGCGCACCCTGGAGATCCAGCTGGAGCATCCGGCGCCCTACCTGCCGGAACTGGCCAAGCACCAGACCATGTTCCCGGTGCCCAAGCACATGGTGGAGAAATACGGCGACGCCTGGAGTCAGCCCGGCCGCTTCGTCGGCAACGGCGCCTACACCGTCGTCGAGTGGAAACTGGGCGACCATGTCAAGGCGGTGAAGAATCCGCGCTTCTACGCAGCCGACACGGTCTGCGTGGACGAGATCTACTACTATCCCACCAATGACGCGATCAGCGCCGAACGGCGGGTCAAGCGCGGCGAGCTCGACGTCAACACCGACATCCAGTCCAACCGCATCAGCTTCCTGCGCAAGGAACTGCCCGGCTACGTGCGCACCCACACCTACCTCGGCGTCGCCTACATGGCCTTCAACACCAACGTGCCGGCGCTGAAGGACAAGCGCGTGCGCCAGGCGCTGACGATGGCCATCGACCGCGACTTCATCACCAGGAAGCTGCTGCGCGGCGGCCAGGAGCCGGCCTTCACCTTCGTGCCGCCCGGGGTGGCGAACTACTCGCCCGCCACGCCGCCGCCGTGGGCCGCCTGGCCGCTGGCCAAGCGTCAGGCCGAGGCGCGCCGCCTGCTGGCCGAAGCCGGCTATGGGCCGAACCATCCGCTGAAGATCGAGATCAAGCATCGCAACACGCCCGACCCGATGCTGTTCATGCCCGCCGTGCAGGCCGACTGGCGCGAGATCGGCGTCGATGTGAGCCTGGCGCAGAACGAGACCCAGATCGCCTACGCCGCCTACCGCTCGCGCGATTTCGAGGTCGCCGACGCGGCCTGGATCGCCGACTACAACGACCCGATGAGCTTCCTCTACCTACAGAACTCCTCGACCGGCTCGCAGAACTACGGCGACTACAAGAACCCCGCCTTTGACGCCCTGCTGCTGAAGGCCGACAACGAGCCGGACGCGGCGGTGCGCGCCGGGTATCTGGCGAAGGCCGAGAGCATCATGCTGAACGACGCGACGGTCGCGCCGGTGTTCTTCTACATCAACAAGAACCTGGTGAATCCGAAGGTCACCGGCTGGGTCGACAACCTGGTGGATCACCACCCGACCCGGCTGCTCTGCGTGAAGGGCAAGGGCGCGCCCGCGCCGGCCGGATAGCCGCCCGCCCCGTTCGCCGCCCCGCGCCGCCGCCCCTGACGTCGCGGGGCGCGCCGCCCCCGCAAGGGGCGGTCACGGCAAGGAATCGTTCATCCCCCACCTATTTCACGACATAACTGTTGCGGAAAAGCGACTACCGGCGAGAACAGGAGACGTTCTAGGCGTAACGGATTGACCGACTTGAACCTTGTTACGTAACTCCGGTCCCAACCGGATGGATCACCATCTGGGATTCTATCTATCGGGGCGCGGCTGACCCCTGGCTCCACAAGAGCCGGCCGCCGCTGGAGGACCAAACTTGAAAAACCAAACCATCCGCGGGCGCCTGCTCGCTTCCACGCTTTTTGCGGGCGTCGCGGCTATCGCCGCGCCCGGCGCCGTCGCGGTTCTCGCGACCCTCGCGCCGACCGCCGCCAGCGCGCAGGACTATACGTCGGGTAACCTCAGCGGCCGGATCATGTCCGACGCCGGCGCCCCGGTGGCGGGCGCCACGGTCACGGTCGTTTCGTCCCAGGGCCAGGTCCGCACCGCCACGACCGACGCCAGCGGCGCCTATCGCGTCACCGCGCTGCCGGCCGGCTCCTACGACCTCACCGTGTCGGCGTCGGGCTTCCCGGACGTCACCGACCAGCGCGCCGTGGTGCAGCCGGGCGGTTCGACCCTGAACCTGACCCTGGCCTCCGGCACCGTCTCGGAACTGGTGGTCACCGCCGCCCCGCGCAGCACCCCGGACTTCAGCCGCACCGACACCGGGCTGGTGGTCGATGTGCAGGACCTGGCCAACCGCGTGCCGGTCGGGCGCTCCATCTCGGCGGTGGCGCTGCTGACCCCGGGCGTGGGCGTCACCGACGCCTCGATCCAGGCCAACGGCATCCGGCGCAACCAGTCGACCGTGACCGTCTCGGGCACCTCGGGCGCTGAAAGCGTCTATTACATCAACGGCCTCAACGTCACCGACCAGCGGACCTTCCTCGGCTACGCCGACCTGCCGTTCGACTTCATCCAGACGGTGGACATCAAGACCGGCGGCTATTCGGCCGAATACGGTCGCGGCACCGGCGGCATCGTCAACATCGTGACCCGTTCGGGCTCCAACGAGTTCCACGGCGGCGTCAGCGCGTTCTGGTCGCCGAACTCCCTGCGCGCCGATCGCGGCCTGGCCTATGCGCCCGGCGGCAACAACTCGGTCGGCCAGCAGGTCTACAACCAGTTCTCCAAGGTCAATCAGAACGAACAGACGATCTGGGCCAGCGGCCCGATCCTGAAGGATCACGTCTTCTTCTTCGCCCTGTACAACCCGCGCTCGTACAACTCCTATGGGCCGCGCAGCTTCGCCAACCCGATCACCGCCAACGGCACCCAGGTCCAGACCAAGTACAACGACCCGCGCTGGGGCGGTAAGCTGGACTTCGTCCTCAACGAGAACCATCGCCTCGAGGTGACGCTGTTCTCGGACAAGACCACCACCGACTACAACCAGTTCAACGTCCGTCGCGACACCCTGAACATCGGCCCCGATCCGTCCAACCCGACGGTGTCGAACCCCGACGGTTCGCTGCTCAGCTACGCGCAGCGTGCGGGCGGCTTCAACCAGATCTACAAGTACACCGGCGTGTTCACCGACTGGTTCACGGTTTCGGCCCTCTACGGCCGGATCAACAGCAACTATCGGGACTACGGCGACTACACCCAGATCCCCGGCATCCTCGACTACGGCACCACCGCCAGCTACGTCTCCCTCGGCCGTCAGGCCGGCCCCTTCGGCATCGAAGGCAAGGATGAGCGCGAGACCTACCGGATCGACGCCGACTTCTACTTCAAGGCGCTCGGCGACCACCACCTGCGCGTCGGCTACGACCTTGAAAAGCTGAGCTCCAGCGCGCTGAACGCCTATTCCGGCGGCGGCCTCTACTACGCCTTCGCCCAGGGCGACTGCCCCCCCGGCGCCGGCGCCTCGGGTTGCGTGGAGATCATCGACTTCCGCAACGTCGGCGTGTTCCGCGCCGAGCAGTCGGCCCTCTACGCCCAGGATTCCTGGGAGATCATGCCGAACCTGACGGTGCAGCTCGGCCTGCGCGCCGACATCTACGACTACAAGAACTCGTCGGGCGACAGCTACATCAAGATCGACAACCAGCTGGCGCCGCGTATCGGCTTCACCTGGGATCCCTTCGATGAAGGCCGCGATCGCGTCTACGGTTCGGTCGGCGACTACTACCTGCCGATCGCCACCAACACCTCGATCCGCGCGTCCTCGGGCGAAGTCTACACCGACACCTACTATCAGACGCAGCGCGACGGCAGCGGCAAGCTGGTGCTCAACAACGGGCTCCCGGTGGTCGGCGCCCAGATCGGCGACGTGACCTACTACAGCCCGCCGGGCGGTCCCGATCCGGCCGCGGTCGCCGCCGACGGCATCAAGCCGATGTACGAACGCGAGTTCGTGCTGGGCTATGAGCACACCTTCGGCGACGAGTTCGGCGGCAAGCTGAGCGACTGGCGCGTGGGCGTTCGCGCGGTCCACCGCGAACTGCGCCGGGCGATCGAAGACACCGCCATCGGCGACGCCGTCTATCGCTACTGCGTGCGCAACAACATCCAGGGCTCCTGCGGCATCACCGCCGGGATGGATCCGGCCGACGACTTCTCGGCCATCTTCCCCTACGTTCTGCTGAACCCGGGCAAGGCCACGCGCGTGTTCGTCGACCTGCAGGGCGACGCCAAGACCGATGCGTCGGGCGCGGCGAACCCGCTCTACAACCCGCAGTATATCGACCTGACCGCCGCCGACCTCGGCCTGCCGAAGGCGAAGCGGACCTACAAGGCCCTGGAGTTCACCTTCGAGCGTCCGTTCGACGGCCGCTGGGGCCTGCAAGGGTCGTACACCTGGTCGCGTTCGCGCGGTAACTACGAAGGCGCGGTCAAGTCCGACTCCGGTCAGACCGACACCTCGCTGACGCAGGACTTCGACCACGCGTCGAACATGCTGCACGCCTTCGGCAACCTGCCGAACGACCGGCGTCACACCTTCAAGCTGTTCGGCACCTATTCGCCGATCGAGCGGCTGACCATCGGCGGCGCCTTCACCGCCTCGTCGGGTCGCCCGTATGGGTGCATCGGCTTCACGCCGCGCACGGTGGACGAACTGGCGCCGAACTCCGGCACGCCCTCGGGCTGGTATTGCCCGACCGGCGCGCAGGTCGGCACCGCCGGCTCGCTGGCCTCGCAGCTGGCCGCCGTCGGCGAGACCAACGCCCGCTATGAAAGCGGCCCGGTCGACCGCGGTTCGCATCGTATGGATTGGCAGAGCCAGCTCGACCTGAACGTCAGCTTCGACATCCTCACCGAGGATTCGGGCCGCGGTCGCCTGCAGGCGATCCTCGACGTGTTCAACGTGTTCGACAGCGACACGGTGACCCGCGTGGTCGAGCAGGGCGAAGTGCGCACCTCGGCGACCGGTGTGAAGGGCGTCCAGGCGCCGTTCTACGGTCTGCCGCGCACCTATCAGGCGCCGCGTTCGGTCCGCCTGGGCCTGCGCTACACCTTCTGATCGGCCTTCAAGGTCGACAGTTCGGGGGCCGCACCGGTTGGTGCGGCCCCTTTTCTTTGGGCCGGGGCCGGCGGCCGAGCGATGTCTGCGTCAGGCGCGGAGCGAGCCCCGGAGCCCGCGGCCGGACGCCTGGAGCCTGATCCTCTCAGGTTGAACCGGACCTATCCCTGAAACATCGTCATCCTGGGCCTTGCGCCCAGGACCCCTGTCGCAACCGCGCCATCGGCTCGCGGCCCGGGCGCCGCCGGTCCGGCGTCTCACAGGATGGACGTGGGAAGCGTGGACAGAGAGGGGCCCGGGCGCAAGGCCAGGATGACGCGGTAGGCGGAACGCGATCCAGATGGAAAGTGAGGCGTGCTACCGCGACCCCAGCCGCAACGAGGGCGCCAGCGCCGCTGCGCCGTTTCCGGAGCGCAGCCGCGCCTCCATCGCCCCGTCGATCAGCCGCTCGGCGCGCGGGTCGCCCAGCACCCAGGCGGCGGCGGCCAGGGTCCTGGCGGAGGTCGCGCTGACGCCCAGCATCTTCTCCAGCGCCTCCAGCGGCGAGCCGGCCGGCCGCACGCGCTTGAGCCGCACGTCGCCGGAGAGCTTGGCCAGGCTCTTGGCCTTGGCGACCGCCTCGTAGAAGCCGCCGAGTTCGTCCACCAGGCCCAGTTCGCGGGCCTGGGCGCCGGTCCAGACCCGGCCGCGGGCGATCTCGCCCACCCGCTGCGGCGACAGTTTGCGCCCGGTCGCCACGCGGCCGACGAAGCGGGCGTAGATGTCGTCCATCACCCGCGCGAAGCCCGCGCGCTGGGCCTCGGTCATCGCCTGGCCGGCGCCGAAGACCTCCGAATAGTCCGAGCCCACGTGCAGGCCGCGCACGTCGACGCCGAAGCGCCCCAGCGCCGGGCCGATGGCGAACTTGCCGCCGAACACCCCGATGGAGCCGGTCAGGGTGGTGGGCTGGGCGACGATGGCCGACGCCTGGCTGGCCACCCAGTAGCCGCCGGAGGCCGCATAGGTCCCCATCGAGACCACCACCGGCTTGCCCGCCGCGATCGAGCCGCGCACGGCGTCGAGGATCTGTTCGGACGCCACGTCCGAACCTCCGGGCGAGTTCACCCGAAAGACGATGGCCTTGACGTCCTTGTCCTTGGCCGCCGTGCGGATCGCCTTGGCCACGTCGTCGGAATAGATGCCGCCGCCGCCGGTGAAGGGGTTCGCCGCCCCGCCTTCGCCGGTCATGATCGGCCCTTCGGCCTCGACCACGGCGATGGCCTGGCCGGTCCCGGCGCCGGAACGGGGGTTGTAGTCGTCGAAGTCGACCAGCTTGGCGTCCTTGCCGGCGCGGGCGAGCAGGGCCTGGGCGGCTTCCTCCACCTGGCCGACCTTGTCGATCAGGCCCAACTGCCGGGCCTGGTCGGCCAGCTGCGGGCCGCTCTCCAGAGCCGTGCGCAGCTGCGCCGGCGTGCGGTTCGGCCGCTCTCCGGCCGCGGCGGCCAGGGTCTGGTCGTAGACCGAGCCCATCCAGGAGAGCTGCGATTCCCGGTGCGCCGGCGTGTAGTCGCTGTAGAGGTACGGATTGACCGCGTTCTTGTATTCATAGCGCTGCTGGAAGTCGGCCTCGACGCCGTACTTGTCGAAGGCGCGCTTCAGGAACATGTCCTCGGCCGCCAGGCCCGTGACCTGCAGCGAGGCGCCCGGCTGCATCCAGAACTCGTCGGCCGAAGCGCCCAGCATGTAGGTCGCGGTGGTCACCCCGCCCGGATAGATGCCCTGGCTGTGGGCGATGATCGGCTTGCCGGCGGCGCGGAAGCGCTTGAAGGCCAGGCGCAGCTCCTCGGCCGCGGCGGGCTCCATGCCGCCCTCCGGCAGGCGCACCAGCACGCCCTTGATCTTGTCGTCGCCCTTGGCGTGCTCCAGCGTCTCGATGATCGACATCACCGAGGTCGAGCGACGGCCGATGGCCAGGAACGGGTTCTGCGGCGCCTGGTCGGTGAGCCCCTGGCGCAGGTCGAGCTGCAGCACGCTGTGGGCCGGCGTCGGCGCGGGCTTGGCGGCGCCGGCGGCCATGACGATCAACAGGAACGGCACGCCGATGAAGAACAGCACGAGGCCCGCCAGCACGCCGGCCATTGTGGTCAGGAACTGTTTCATCGGCGAAGGGCCCTCATCCGGCTTCCGCTATAGGGCGCGCGGGGGCCGGTTGTAAGGGGCGGCGGCCGGAAATCCTCCCCCATTTCAATGGGGGAGGGGGAGGATTTGGCGCGCCTTATTTCGACGGCAGGAACGGCGAGAAGGTGATCACCGTGAAGGTGTCGCGGATGTGCGGCCGGGTCTGCACCTGGTGAGTGACGAAGGCGCCGATGTCGGCCTCGCGCGGCAGGGCGAACTTGGCCAGGAGGTCATACTGGCCGGAGGTGGAGTAGACCTCGGAGGCGTGTTCGACGTTGTCGACCACGTCGGCGGCCACGTCCTGGGCCTTGCCGAGGTCGCATTTGATGAACACGAAGATGACCGTCATCATGGCTTGGAGAACTCCGGCTTTGCGGCTCTTCTCTAGCAGCCGGCGGGCGTGACGCACGCGGTTTCCTTGCGGCGGAGGGAAGATGGACGCAGTGCTGAGGGCCGCCCGCGAGGCGGTGGTCCGCGATCACATGGCGCTGGAGAACGCCGGCGACTTCGCCGCCGTGCTGGCGACCTTCGACCACCCCCGCTACGAGCTGTTCGGGACCGGGACGGTGTTCGACGGGGCAGAGGCGGTGATGGGCTACTTCGCCCGGTCCCGCACGCCGTTTCCCGACCAGCGCAACGAACTGATCGCGTTGCATTCCAGCCAGGACGCGGTGACCGTCGAGTTCTGGCTGATGGGCACGCACCTGGGGCCCCTGCGCGTGCGCGGCGAGACCGTCGCGCCGACCGGCCGGAGCTTCCGGCTGCGGATGGCGGCGGTGTTCGAGTTCGCGCCGGGCGGCGACAGGATCGTCTGCGAGCGCCCCTATTTCGATCAGGCCGCGCTGCTGGGGCAGCTGGGCCTGGACGGCGTCCCGCCATGACCGGCGGCGGTTTCCCGAAGATGGCGAAACCCGCGCATCGTGCGCTGGCCGGCGCGGGCTTTGTCCGCCTGGAGCAACTCGCCGGGGCCACCGAGGCGGAAATCCTCGGCCTGCACGGCATGGGACCCAGGAGCCTTCGCGAGCTGCGCGCGGCGCTCGCGAAGGCCGGGTTTTGGTTCAGAACCTAGCGTTCGAGCGCGTCGCGGGCGGCGTCCTTCAAGGCGCCGACGCCCTTCTGAATCTTGCCGGCCGCCTTGTCGACGGCCCCTTCGGCGCGCAGGCGTTCGTCGCCGGTGACCTTGCCGACGCCTTGCTTGAGGGAGCCCTTGAGGTCCTTGGCGGCGCCTTCGATCTGGTCCTTGTGCATCCGATATTCCTTGCGATCTCGTGAGGCCGGGATGGCCGTTCGCAAGGACTACGCGTGGGCCCTGGCTTCGTTCCCCAGGGCCGCGGTGCGGTCCAGCAGGGCGACGAAGGCGTCGCGGGCGGCCCGCCGGGCGCTCCGGTCGTCCAAGAGGCGGCGGGAATCGGCGTGGCCGAGGATGAAGCTCTTCATCTGGAAGGCGGCGGCCAGGGCGTCGTCCTTGCCGAGCGGCGGGTCGGTCAGCGCCCGGAACTCGCCGGTCAGGCGCTTCCTCCAACGCTCCTGGCGGAACTTCAGCATCTCGCGCAGCGGGCCGGGCTGGTCGTCCAGCTCGACGCTGGCGGCGGCGATCAGGCAGCCGCCCTCGGCGTTCTCCACCTCGCCCCAGTCGAGCCAGCGGTCGAACACCACCTTCAGCCGTTCGCGCCCCGGCGGATGGGCCTGGCCGGGCTCCCAGACGAACTCCAGGAAGCGGTCGAGCGTCGCCTCCAGCGCCTCGAACTGCATGGCCTCCTTGGAGGCGAAATGCTTGAACACCGCGCTCTTGGAGAGCCCCACGGACTCGGCCACGTCGTTCAGGCTGACCGCCGCCAGCCCCCGCACCGCCGCCTGCCGGGCCGCGGTCTCCAGAATGCGCGCACGCGTGGCGTCGCCTTTTTTCACGCCAGCGTTCCTCCCGCATTGCAAAAAGTGACCACTCGTGCTCTTTAGCCTCTAGTGACCGTCCGTGCACTTTTTATTTTCTAGGGGATTACTTCATGCAGAAGCTTTTGATTCAAGCGCTTTGCGCCGCCGCCGCGTTCTCCGTCGGCTTCCCGGCCTTCGCCGCCTCCAACACCCGCGCCCAGGCGGTGCTGGAAACCCCTGTGGCCCAGCCGGCGACCTACACCGTCGAGGACGTGACCTGGTCGTGCAACGGCGCCTATTGCCGCTCCGAGCCCCGCATGGTGGGCCTGTAGTCGGTGGTCAAGGAATGCCGCAAGACCGCCGCCGTGATCGGCCCGGTCAAGGGCTACACCACCCGCGGCCGCGACCTGACCAAGGGCGACCTGCGCGCCTGCAACACCGGCGCGGCCGAACTGGCCAAGGCCGGCGAAGCGACCGCCGCCGCCCAGAAAACTCAAATCCTCCCCTGCGAAGCGGGGCAGGGGGACCACGCAGTGGTGGAGGGGGCGTGACTTGGCGCCCGTCTGCCAAGGTTCGCACGGAGCTTCTCGCACATTCTCCGTGC
>JADZBR010000347.1 GCA_020852035.1 Caulobacteraceae bacterium | reverse complement strand
CCCGGCGACCCATGATCTCCGCCTTTGCGGCAGGAGGCGCTGCGCCGGCCGTTGATCCTTTCCGATCCCGCCGGTGTTCATGGGTCGCCGGGACAAGCCCGGCAATGACGACTTTTGGAGTATGCGGGCCTCAGGGCGCCGCGCCGAACGCCGCCGTCAGCTCTTCGGGCGAGACCTCGCCGATCTCCACCGTCTTCAGCCGCGCGGTTTCGCCCGAGACGATGGCGATCCGCGACTTCGGCCGCTTCAGCGCCTTGGCCAGCAGCGCGACCGCCGCGGCGTTGGCCGCCCCGTCGGCCGGGGGCGCGGCGACCCGCAGCTTGAGGAAGGCTCGCCCCGCCGCGTCCTTTGCCCAGCCCTCGACGGCGTCGCGGCCGCCCCTGGGCGTCACCCGGACGGTCAGACGCATGTCAGGAAATGGCGTTCAGGACCGCGATGTTGGCCGCCGGCAGGAGATAGCGCTGCACGCCGGTGATCAGCAGGATGGCGATGATCGGGGTGATGTCGACGCCACCCAGCGGCGGGATGAACCGTTGCACGGGCGCCAGGATCGGCCGCGTCACCGCGTCCAGCATCCGGGCGACCTGATAGACGAACCGGTTGCGCAGGTTGATCACGTCGAAGGCCACCAGCCAGGAGAGGATGGCGTTGATGATCAGCGCCCAGACCATCAGGCTGAGCAGCGCGCTGGCGATGAAGAACACGAAGTTGACGATCGCGGCCATGCGGTCTCCGGGCGGGGTCGGGGTCCCCGCTTCTATCGGTCGCGCGGGCGCCGCTGGCAAGGCCGCGCGGGCTCGCTTGACACGCCTCGGCCACCCCCCTTATGTGCGCCGCTTCCCTCGCCTGGGAGGGGGCCGTAGCTCAGTTGGTAGAGCGCCTCGTTCGCAATGAGGAGGTCAGGGGTTCGACTCCCCTCGGCTCCACCAGGGGAGGATGACGGCGGCGCCGGACGCCGCTGAAGCTCCTCCAGATCATGGATCGCCATCCGCCCATCGTAAGGCGAAGGACCAAATATGAGAACCATAATTCTGGTTCTCATCGTGCCGGCGCTACGCTAGGCTCCGCGTCGCCGCTTTTCCCGCCGGTCCCGAAAGACTTGGGCGCGCCTGGGGACGGTGGCATGGAGGGATGGCGCGCAGCGGCGGCGTCCGCGAATGGGATGGGATTGAAGACATGACAGGCCAACTGATCGAGACGGTGGACGAGGGGATCGCCACCCTGACGATGAACCGGCCGGAGGCCCGCAACGCGCTCTCGGCCGAGATGCTGGCGGGGCTTTCCGAGGCGGCCGGGCGGCTCGCCGCCGACCCGAAGGTGCGGGTGGTGGTGCTGACCGGGGCCGGCGGGGCCTTCTGCGCCGGCGGCGACGTCAAGGGCTTCGCCAGCGGCAGCGGCGCGGGCGCCAGCTACGAGCAGCGGCTGCATTCGCTCCGCTCGGGCATGGAGCTCAGCCGCATCCTGCACGAGATGCCCAAGCCGACGCTGGCGGTCATCCCCGGCGCGGCGGCGGGCGCCGGGCTCTCCATCGCCCTGGCCTGCGACCTGCGGATCGCCGCGACGGAAGCCAAGCTGACCACCGCCTTCGCCAAGGTGGGCGTCTCGGGCGACTACGGCGGCAGCTGGTTCCTGAGCCAGCGGGTCGGCGCCGCCAAGGCGCGCGAGCTCTATTTCACCGCCGACGTCATCACCGGGGCCGACGCGGCGGTGCTGGGCATCGTCAACCGGGCGGTGCCGGGGGCGGAGCTGGCCGAGGCCGCAGGCGCGATGGCCCGCCGGCTGGCCGCCCTGCCGACCATCGCGCTCGGCTACATGAAGAAGAACCTCAATGCCGCCCAGCAGGGGACCCTGGCCGACGTGCTGGACTTCGAGGCGGTGCACATGGTGCGGACCATGATGACCGAGGACCACAAGGCCGCCTCCATCGCCTTCGTCGAAAAGCGCGCGCCGCAGTTCACCGGGCGCTGACCTCGGCCTGTGGCCGGCCGGGGCCGCGCCGCTTCGCCATATGGCCCGCGGGCGGATCCTTGGATATGAGGCCGCATGCGATTCCCGTTCACCGTCGCGTTCCGCGATGAGCTGGCCCAGGCGTGCCGGGCGTTTCCACGCCTCGCCTGGCGCGGCCCCGACCTGAAACAGGCCGCGGTCGCCATCACCATCGCCGAGGCCGGCGACGGGTCGGGCGAGGCGGCCTTCTTCCTGACCCGCCGCGCCGCCGGCCTGCGCGCGCATGGCGGGCAATGGGCGCTGCCCGGCGGCCGCTGCGATCCCGGCGAGACGCTGGAGGCGGCGGCGCTGCGCGAGCTGCACGAGGAGCTCGGCCTGCGGCTGGACGAGGCGAGCGTCCTGGGCGTGCTCGACGACTATGCGACCCGGTCCGGCTATTCGGTCGCCCCGGTGGTCGCCTGGCTGGACGGCGCCGACGAGGTGGTCCCCAACCCCGACGAGGTCGCCTCGGTGCATCGCATCCGCCTCGAGACCGTCGTGCGCGACAGCGCCGTCCAGTTCGAGACCATCGCCGAAAGCGATCGCCCGGTGATCCGGCTGAACATCGGCGAGCACGACATCCACGCGCCGACCGCCGCCCTGGTCTACCAGTTCCGCGAACTGCTGGCGGGGCGGATCACCCGGGTCCTGGACCTCGAACAGCCGGTCTTCGCCTGGGCCTGAGCCCTGCGTCATGGCCTCGGCGGCGGCCCCAGCGTCAGGCTCTGGATCGTCGGCGGGTCGGTCGGGGCGAGGGTGAAGGCGGCGGCCACGGTCCCGGTTTCGCAGGTCATCAGGAAGCCGCCCGCCAGGTCGCTCTGCGCCGACAGCGGCGTCACGCTCGTCACCTCCCCGCAGCGGCGGCGCAGGCCCGCCAGCCTGGCGTTCCACAGGCGGCTCTCGCGGTCGAGGCGGAAGTTCATCGCCCAGGCCCGCGGCGCGGCCTCGATGTCGCCGGCGGCGTAGGCGGCGACGATGGCGTCGCGGGCGCGCTCCAGGTCCGGGGTGACCGGGCGCGGGCGGGGCGGAAACAGGCCCTTGCCGTGCAGCGTCAGCGCCGCCTGGCGGACCACCCCCGCCGGCTGGGCGTAGGTGACGTTGGCGAAGACGAACAGCCCGAGGCCGCGCTCCGGCAGCAGCAGCACGTTGGAGCCATAGCCCGGCAGGCCGCCGGAGTGGGTGAGATAGAGGCCGAGCTCGGGGTCGCTGGCCACGATCATCCCCGCGCCGTAGACCGCCGGGACCGGCGGGTGATCGCCCCAGGCGCGCGCCTGGGGCGGGCCGTGGCCGATGGCGATCTCGCGCACCGTGGCGCGGGCCAGGGGGCCGGTCTCGGGCGCCTCGCGCGGCGGCCAGGCGGCCAGCAGCCAGGCGACGTATTTCGCATAGTCCGCCGCGCTGACCCAGAGCCCGCCCATCGGGCCGAACGCGCCGTGCGCCAGCACCGGCTGCGCCACCCAGGCCTCCTCGATCCAGGCATAGCCGAGGGCGCGGTGCGCCGCGGGGACGTCCTGCGCTTCGAACCCGGACGCGGCCATCCCCAGCGGCGACAGCAGCGTCTGGCGCATGAAATCCGCATAGGGCCGGCCCGAGGCGGCCTCGATCACCCGGCCGAGCACCGCGTAGCCGAAGTTGGAATAGTCGAACGCCAGGCCCGGCGGCCGCGCGCGCGGCAGGTCGGCGGCCATGAGGGCGTCGAAGCCGGCGGCGCCCATGTCCAGCTGGCGGTCGCCCCAGGGGTCGTCGGTCACGAAGCCGCCGGTGTGGTGGATCAGGTCGCGCACCCGCACCGGCGGGGCGTCGCCCCGCGCGCGCCCGGCCCGGAAGCCCGGCAGGATCTCATCGACCGGCGCGTCCAGCGAAAGCCTGCCGGCGTCGCGCAGGGCCAGCACCGCCAGGGCGGTGAACGCCTTGGTCATCGAGGCGATGCGGAAGACGCTGTCCGCGCCGACCGGCCGGCGCTCGACGATGTCCTGCACGCCGAACGCCCGCAGGTGGTCCAGCCGGCCGCCGGCCACCACGCCGTAGACCAGCCCGGGCGCGTGCCGATCGCGCGCGAAGCCCTCGAAGAGGGCGTCCAGGCGGGCGTAGGCGGCGGCGCGGTCCATCGGCTAGCCGGCCAGGGCCGGTTCCGGCGAGGTCATGGGCCTCAGGCCCAGGTCGCGGAACAGGCGCTGATCCTCGCTCTCGCCGGGCAGCGGGGTGGTGAGCAGCTTGCCGCCGACGAAGATCGAATTGGCCCCCGCAGTCAGGCAGAGCGCCTGCAACTCGCGGCTCATCCCCTCGCGGCCGGCCGAGAGCCGCACCATCGATTTGGGGCAGACCAGCCGCGCGACCGCGACGGTGCGCACGAACTCCAGCCCGTCGAGCTGGCCCTCGGCGCGGATCAGGTCGCCCAGCGGCGTGCCGGCGATGGGGACCAGGCCGTTGATCGGCACGCTCTCCGGATGCTTCGGCAGGGTGGCCAGCTGGTGCAGCAGCCCCGCCCGGTCGCGCCGCGCCTCGCCCATGCCGACGATGCCGCCGCAGCAGACCGCGATCCCCGCGTCCCGCACGTGGCCGAGGGTGTCGAGCCGCTCCTGATAGGTGCGGGTGGTGACCACCGTCTCGTAGTAGTCCGGCCCGGTGTCGAGGTTGTGGTTGTAGTAGTCGAGGCCGGCCTCGCGCAGCGCCTTCGCCTGCGGCGGGGTCAGCATGCCGAGCGTGGCGCAGGTCTCCAGCCCCAGGGCCTTCACGCCGGAGATCATCGCCGCGACCTTCGGCACGTCGCGGTCCTTCAGGTCGCGCCAGGCCGCGCCCATGCAGAAACGCTGGGCGCCGCCGGCCTTGGCGCGGGCGGCGTCGGCGATCACCGCCTCGGCGTCCATCAGCCGCGAGGCGGCGAGGCCGGTGTCGAAGTGCGCCGACTGGCTGCAATAGCCGCAGTTCTCCGCGCAGCCGCCGGTCTTCACCGACAGGAGCTGGCACATCTGCACCTCGGTCGGGTCGAACCAGCGGCGATGCACGCTCATCGCCCGGAAGATGAGCTCGGCGAACGGCAGGTCGAACAGAGCCTCGACCTCGGCCAGGGTCCAGTCGTGGCGGGGCAGGGCGTCGTCGCGCGGGGAAGCGGTCATGGAACCTCTCGTTGTTCGGATCAGGCGCCGGGCCTGTCGTGCGTCGCGCCTTCGGCGAGCAGCTCGGGCGAGAAGAAGGCGCGGTTGGCGTTGCGCAGCTCGGCCGCCGCGTCGTCGTAGAGGAACGGCAGGAAGGCGTAGCGCCTGCCGCGCGTCACCCTGGTCACCCGGTGCAGCAGCGAGCAGGAGAACACCACCGCCCCGCCTGGCGGCGGCTTGTAGGTGCGCGTGCCGAACTCGGGGAAGCCCACCTCGCCGCCGTCGAAATCGCCGGAAAGGTTGATCGAGACGGCGAACCGGCGGTGGGCGGTGCCCTTGGTGGTGTTGTCGCGGTGTGCGCGGAAGTGGCCGCCGTCGTCGGCGGTGTAGCAGGCCACCAGATAGCGCTCCAGGCGCGTGACGGTGAACTGGTAGGCGTGATGGATCGCCGGAATCAGCCGGCGCACGATGCGGCGGCGCACCTCCAGCCTGAGCGGGTCCTCCTCGCCCAGCAGCACGTCGCGCCGCACCTTGTGGTCGGCGTCGTGGATGCGGGTGGTCTTGCCGCCCACGTCGCGCATGAAGCCGGAAAGCTGGCCGCCCTGCGCGTCGTAGACGTCGATCAGCGCCTGGCAGAACTCGGGCTCGAAGACGTTGGGCAGGTAGAGGACCGGCGCGTGGGTCTCGATGCCCGTGAAGCGGCCGACCGGCGGCAGGCCGGCGAGCAGCGCCGCCAGGCGCGCGTGGTCCGAGCCGTCGTCGGCCATCGGGAAGGTGTCGATGATGCGCAGCTGCGGGTCGAGCACGAACCAGCTGCGCCGCAGCACCAGCTGGCCGGGCCGCGGGTCGGCGTCCGGAGCGACGCCGTAGAGCCGGGCCACGCGGCGGTCGAGGTCGAGGAACACCCGCGTCCCCGCCGGTGTGCGCGCCGTGTCGGCGGCGTCGGCCGAGACGCCGAAGTAGGCGATATGCTCGTCGTCGAAGAGGTCGCGGTGCTTCTGCGGGAAGTCCAGGGCCGCGCGGCCCTTGGCGTCGCCGGCGGAGCCGAAGAAGGCGAGCACCAGGTAGCGTCCGGCGACCACGTCGAAGGCGAAGTCCGGCGCGGTGGTGGTCGGGCAGTTGAACCAGGGGGCGGGCTCGCCCGGCAGGAGCTGGCGGAAGCTAAGGGTGTCGGCGGCGGTGTCGGTCATGGCTGATCAGGATACGTCCTTCATCACGCGCCCGCCCTTCATCACGAAACCGACCTGCTTGAGCACCGTGACGTCGGCCAGCGGATCGCCGGTCACCGCGATCAGGTCGGCGGCCTTGCCGGCCTCCAGCGTGCCGATCTCGCCCGAAAGGCCCAAAAGGTCGGCGGCGTTCACCGTGGCCGCCTTGATCGCCTCGGCCGGCGGCAGGCCCATCTTCACCAGCCACTCGAACTCGTCGGCGTTGCGGCCGTGCTTGGAGACGCCGCTATCGGTGCCGAAGGCGATCTTCACGCCGCGCGGATAGGCTTTCTTCAGCGACTCGCCGGTGATCTTGATGCGCCAGTCGATCTTGGCGCGCACGGCCGGCGGATAGGCGTCGGGGTTGGCGGCGATGCGCTCCAGATAGCCGTTCACCGTCGAGAGCGTCGGCACATAGTAGGCGCCGGTCTTGAGGAACAACTGGATCGTTTGATCGTCCATCATGGTGCCGTGCTCGATGGAGTCGGCGCCGTAGGCGAGGGCCAGCTTGATGCCGTCCGCGCCGTGCGCGTGGACGGCGACCTTCTTGCCGTAGAGGTGGGCGGTCTCGATCAGCGCCTTGGCCTCGTCGTCGAACATCTGGGCGCCGAGGCCCGCGCCGATGCGGCTGTTCACCCCGCCGGTGGTGGCGATCTTGATGACGTCGGCGCCCAGGGCGATCTGCTTTCGCACCGCCTGGCGGCAGCTCTCTGGCCCGTCGCAGAGGTTGTCGGTCTCCAGCGCCGGCCACAGGTCCTCCCGGAAGCCCAGGCGCTGGTCCATGTGGCCGCTGGAGGTGGAGATCGCCGCGCCGGCGTCGACGATGCGCGGCGCCTCGACCACCCAGCCGCGGTCCACCGCCTCGCGCAGGGCCAGCGTCACCCCGCCGCCGTCGCCCAGGTTCCGCACGGTGGTGAAGCCGGCCATCAGCGTCTTTCTGGCGTTCATCAGCGCCTCGTAGGCGTTGAGAGGCGTGGAGTCGGCCACCTCCGCCAACTGGCCCTCGAGGCCGGCGCGGTCGCTGGTCAGGTGCGTGTGGCTGTCGATCAGGCCGGGCAGGACGAAGCGGTCCTTCAGGTCGATGACCGTCGCGCCGGGCTCGGTGACGGAGCCGTCGCGCACCGCCTCGATCCGGCCGTCCCGGATGACCACGGTGGAGGGGCCGCGCGGCGCTTTGCCCGGTTGGTCGAGCAGGCGGCCGGCGTGGACCAGGGTGAGCGGCTGCGGCGCCTGGGCCGAGGCGGCGCCCGCGCTCGCCATCAGGGCGACCAAGCCCGCCGCCAGAACCTTCAAGCCGCCCATGCGCACTCCCCAAGCTGCACCGGGCGGGACCCTAGAAGCGGAGGCTCGCGAAGTCATCCGTTTGTCCTCCATGTCCTGGGCGCCGGCCGCGACCTGCGAAAGCGCGGCGGCGGGCGGGGACAGGCGGGCGCCCGCCCCTCCTCCGCTCATCCCCGCGAAAGCGGGGACCCAGGGGTTTTATCGAAGAGCGCCGGCGTTTCTGCATGACCACAAAAAGCCTGGGTCCCCGCTTTCGCGGGGATGAGCGGGAAGGAAGGGAGCATTGTCCGGCCGGTTCGGCCCGCGGGGACAGCAAGGCGGAGGATGTCTCGCTTCGGTGTCCCGCGAAGGCGCCGTTGTCTCGCGATTATACGTCCCGCGAGTCTCGCATCACATAAGGATATCTTTATGTCCTGGTTGCCCGACCCGCCACATCCCGCTATGAGGCCCGCCACGCAACGGAAGGACCCCGCCGTGACCGACTACGTCGTCAAGGACATCTCGCTCGCCGATTTCGGCCGCAAGGAAATCGCCATCGCCGAAACCGAGATGCCGGGCCTGATGGCCGTGCGCGCCGAGTTCGGCAAGGACCAGCCGCTGAAGGGCGCGCGGATCGCCGGCTCCCTGCACATGACCATCCAGACGGCGGTGCTGATCCAGACGCTGGAGGCGCTGGGCGCCGAAGTGCGCTGGGCCTCCTGCAACATCTTCTCGACCCAGGATCACGCCGCCGCGGCGATCGCCGCCAACGGCACCCCGGTGTTCGCCGTGAAGGGCGAGAACCTCGTCGAGTACTGGGAATACGCCCACAAGATCTTCGAATGGGCGGACGGCGGCTATCCGAACCTGATCCTCGACGACGGCGGCGATGCGACCCTGCTCTGCGTGCTGGGCCCGAAGGCGGAGAAGGACCCTTCGGTCATCTCCAAGCCGGCCAACGAGGAAGAGGAAGCGCTCTTCACCGTCATGAAGCGCTACCTGAAGGAAAAGCCCGGCTTCTATTCGGCGATCCGCGACGCCATCCAGGGCGTCTCCGAGGAGACCACCACGGGGGTTCACCGCCTCTACGAGATGGCCAGGAAGGGCGAGCTGCCGTTCCCGGCGATCAACGTCAACGACAGCGTCACCAAGTCGAAGTTCGACAACCTCTACGGCTGCCGCGAGAGCCTGGTCGACGCGATCCGCCGCGGCACCGACGTGATGCTGTCCGGCAAGGTCGCGGTGGTGATGGGCTATGGCGACGTCGGCAAGGGCTCGGCCGCCTCGCTGCGCCAGGGCGGCGCGCGGGTGGTGGTCACCGAGATCGACCCGATCTGCGCCCTGCAGGCGGCGATGGAGGGCTACGAGGTACAGACCGTCGAGGACGTGGTCGACAAGGCCGACATCTTCGTCACCGCCACCGGCAACAAGGACGTGCTGACCGT